>NZ_JBNNWS010000009.1:0-244675 GCF_050281185.1 Heyndrickxia sp. NPDC080065
CTGTAATATAAATTGAAACGCCGTATACGCGAACCGTACGTACGGTGTTGTGAGAGGGGCGAAAATAAATTACTTTATTTTCCCTCTACTCGATTGGCTAGCTAATCAAGGCACTTCCGCTATTCGATATTTCAGGAAAATTACAGCTTATCTTCACCCAAACTCCATATTGCAGAGTTAGGATGAGCATATGAAGGAGGTAAGTAAAATGAATTTTATCAAACGAGCGATTTTAAGTATCAAGGAAAGAAAAATAAAAACTGCAGTCATTTTTATTATTTTCATGATCATCTCAAATCTCATACTTGCCGGGTTTTCCATTCGAACAGCTACAGAGAAAGCGAGTGAACTTGCTAGACAGAAGCTAGGCAGTGAAGTCACACTACAGGTTAACCTCGAGAAATTAATGCAAACACAAAGCAGAGATTTTGATCCTCTAACAGAACAAGATGCAAATAAGCTTACAGAGCTTCCACATGTACAAGCTTATAATTATCAAACAAGTGCTCCTGCAGCTGCAGATGGATTTAAACCATTTGAGGTAAATAGCGGACAAGGGCAACAACAGAACGGCGGAAACGTGATGATTAAAGGGGGTATGGAAGGGGTAGAACCAGACATTTCTATATCTGGCGTATTATATTCGGATTTACTTCCAGACTTTAACGATGGCACTAGTAAAATCATTGACGGAAAAGCAATAGATAAGGAAGATGCAGATAAGGCAGTTGCTCTTATCGAAAAGAATCTAGCAGAAGAAAATAAAATCAAGGTTGGAAGTAAAATTAAAGTGAAATCAGTAATGAAAGATGCTGTAGAAAAACTAACTGTAGTTGGAATCTATGAAACAACCAATGCAGATATGGGAATGAATATGAAATTTACCCACCCATATAACAAAATTTATGTTCCATTTAAAGAAGCTGCCAAGCTAAAAATGGGAGATAGGGCAGATAGTGTTGATTCCGCAGTGTATTATCTGGATGATCCGAAAAATATTGAAGATTTTAAGGAACAAGCAAAAAAGACGGGAATAGATTGGGAAACATTTAAATTGGATGCAAATGATAGTGCGTATAAACAAATGATTGGGCCGATTGAGAATGTAGCCTCTTTCTCTCATACAATTGTATACATAGTGGCTATCGCTGGAGCTGCTATTTTGGGGCTAATCGTTATGTTATCAATTAAAGAAAGAAGATATGAAATGGGTGTTTTACTCTCAATTGGGGAGAGAAAACGAAAGTTAATCGGACAATTCGTAGCAGAGATTCTATTCATTGGGGTATTGGCATTTGGTCTTTCTATCTTTACTGGTAACACCATTTCTCAAAAAATAGGGGATAATCTGCTGCAAAAAGAGGTAGACGTCTCAGAACAACAACAAGTAGAACAGCCAAGGAGGATGATTGTTATGGGGGCTGCTACGCTAAATAATGTACAAGTCGATCCTATTGATGAAATTGATGTCAGTGTAACAAGCGATGACTTGCAGAAATTAGGCTTGGTAGGACTTCTTATTGCAATTTTAGCTACGATTATTCCATCAGCGTCAATTCTGCGATTACATCCGAAAACGATTCTAACCAAAAATGAATAGGGTGATAGATATGGGTACTGTCTTAGCATTTCAAGAAGTAGGATATTGGTATCAAAGCAATGGCAAACAAGTTCGTATATTGGATAAAGTAAATTTTACGTTTGAACGAGGAAAGTTTTATACAATTGTTGGACCTTCAGGTTCCGGCAAGACAACGACTCTTGCCTTGGCTTCGGCCCTTGATATACCAAAAGAAGGGAAAGTGCTGTATGAGGGAAGGGATATTCAAAAAATAGGCTTAGAGAAATTTAGGAATAAAAATATCGCGATTGTCTTTCAATCATATAATTTAATTCCTTACATGACGGCTCTACAAAATGTTGTCACTGCGATGGATATTCGGAAAACGAAAGCAAAAAACAAGAAACAGAAAGCTTTGGAAATGCTCCAAAAGGTTGGATTAAGTGAGGAAGAGGCTCAGCGAAAAGTATTAAAGCTCAGCGGCGGGCAGCAACAGCGGATAGCAATTGCCAGAGCTTTGTCCTGTGACGTAGATATCATACTAGCAGATGAGCCGACTGGAAATTTAGATGAAGAAACTGCAGGGGATATTATTACGATTTTTAAAGAGCTTGCTAGTCAAGAAGGAAAATGTATTATAGTGGTCACACATTCTAATGAAGTAGCTAGACAATCAGACGTAATCGTCCGTTTGAAGCAAAAAAAGCTCAATATTGAAGAGGTTAAACTAACTGTATAAATTTCTTAAAAAGAACATAAAAATAACAACAGGCGGATATACATCGCCTGTTTTTTTATTGTTTATCGTACTATAAAATTTCTAGACTTGTGGATAAACTTTTTTGCTAAAACCTTGTGTAAACTATAAAATTCTCAATTAAGTTTACAATTTTTTATAGAAAAAACCCGAAATTTGGTTGAAATTAACCATATTTCGGGTTTTGTTCTGTTTTCAAACCATAATTAAATTGATGTTATTAATTAAAAGTTATAAACGAGGTTGAGTACAATAGGATCGCCTGGGTCAAGGACAGCACCGCCAACAATAGTTAAGTCTGATGAAGTAATTGTAGCCACCCCGTTTTCTTGAGGTTGACCATTAATATATAAATTGAAAGTGGCAAAATTTGTGTTGAACGCGGTAATCGCAGTTCCATTGTCATCTACAAACGCAGTTGCTGCAATTACCAAGTCAGAGCCGGTAACTGTACCTGCACTAGCTGGGGCATAATATTTTTTTGATTTAAAATTTGGGGGAATAAGAGAAGCTGCCATAATTATCACCTCCTTTCAGTAAATTAAATAAAGGGGATTTTAATTAATATAAAGAATTAGTAGTTTTCTTTAGCTACTTTACCTATCAAAACTATTTTAGTATTGTCATTCTTCGAAAATGAGGCTTACAAATTCCAAAGAAATTGGGTCATCCTTATCAAGTATAAAACCCCCTTTTATTGTAAGTTCATAAGGAGTGACTAAACCGACCCCATTTTCTTGAAGCATTCCATTAATAAATAAATTAAAATATTGAAATGTTGTTGGAAAAGTTTTAATTGTTAATCCGTTATCATCGACAAAAGAAATAGCGGAAATTTGCAAATCAGAACCATGTACAAATCCTTCAGAAGCTTTAGAAAAGTATTTTTTAGAAGTCAAAGAAATGGGGTTTTTATGTTTGCAACAGCATTCATTTGTAATCTTTATATGAATATGATTAACGGATTTACTCATATTAATATGATTGTCCATTTTTTCACCAACTAATTGATATTTTTATATATTTATATGCTATTTCTATCATCAGGTAAGAGACAAATAATAGAAACCAAAAGCACATTTTTTAGAAATTTTTATAAATCATAGATAATAAGCGAAAATGATAAATGTCTTTGTTAAAAAATGGATTGAGTGGTCATCAAAAGTTCCAAATCTTATACCAGGCATTCATATAAAACGAGAAGTTGTTTTATATAAAGTTGTTCCATATTTTGTGGAAAAAAATACGCACAAAAACTAACATAGGCATGTGCCCTACAAAAAGCTAATCAAATTTTGTCGATAACTTTCAGAAAATTTTTCGAAAAACTGTTGCACTTTCGCTCTTCTGTTATATAATACTTTTATTAAATATAATCTGTATTATAACAAATTTAGGGAGGATCACGAAAATGACAAGTGAAAAAGTATTAAAGTTACAAGAAACATGGGAGTTTGATGAAAGATGGAAAGGGATCCAACGTACTTATTCTACGGAGGATGTATTGAGGCTTCGTGGATCGATTGAAATTGAACATACATTGGCACGACGTGGTGCTGAGAAGCTTTGGCAGTTATTACATGAGGAGGATTATGTACATGCGCTTGGTGCACTAACTGGAAACCAAGCGGTCCAACAAGTAAAAGCCGGGTTGAAAGCAATTTACTTAAGTGGCTGGCAGGTCGCTGCAGATGCAAATTTATCGGGACATATGTATCCAGATCAAAGCTTGTATCCTGCTAACAGTGTTCCCCATGTTGTTAAACGCATAAATCAAGCCTTACAGCGGGCAGATCAAATTCATCATATAGAGGGTGATCATTCAATCGATTGGTTTGCACCAATTGTTGCAGATGCAGAGGCCGGTTTTGGCGGACAATTGAATGTATTTGAGCTCATGAAATCAATGATTGAAGCAGGAGCAGCAGCTGTTCATTTTGAAGATCAATTATCATCTGAGAAAAAATGTGGCCATTTAGGAGGAAAAGTATTATTACCGACTCAAACCGCTGTTAAAAATCTAATTTCAGCACGACTTGCAGCTGATGTAATGGGTGTACCGACCTTGTTGATCGCCAGAACCGATGCGAATGCGGCTGATCTCATTACGAGTGATGTTGACCCTTACGATGCGCCATTTATAATAGGTGATCGCACACCTGAAGGATTTTACCGTACGAAAGCCGGATTGGATCAAGCAATCGCGCGAGGTTTAGCCTATGCACCATATGCTGATCTCGTTTGGTGCGAAACATCAGAACCGAATTTAGAAGAAGCACGTCAATTTGCAGAAGCGATTCATGAAAAATATCCTGGTAAGCTGTTAGCATACAATTGTTCCCCGTCATTTAACTGGAAGAAGAAATTGAGTGAAGAAACAATTGCCAAGTTCCAGCAAGAGCTTGGGGAAATGGGCTATAAGTTCCAATTCGTAACACTTGCAGGATTCCATGCTTTAAATAACAGTATGTTTGAACTGGCAAAAGGATATAAAGAGAGAGGAATGGCCGCCTACTCTGAGCTTCAGGAAGCGGAGTTTGCAAATGAGATTTATGGATACACTGCCACAAGACATCAAAGAGAAGTGGGAACTGGATATTTTGATGAAGTTTCTATGGTCATCACTGGAGGAACCTCTTCCACTACCGCGTTGAAAGGGTCGACTGAAGCGGAGCAGTTTACGAGTATGAAATAATAGAATGATAGGATAAAATATCTTCTCGCAAAGTGGGAAGGTATTTTTTAACAGAAAGTATAAAATTCCTTATTCAATTACGGGGCAGATTGAAGAAAAGATAAAAGGATATTTACCCAAAAACAAGAATACATTATTTAGTGAGTTTTTTAAAAGCAGTTATTGTAAAATAGGAGGGATTGAATTGGAGGAGTTAATTAAGGAATACGCTTTAGGATACTCAATGCTACGGGAAGCCGTTGAAGGATTAACCGAGGAAGAGCTTCGTTACAAGCCCGCACCGGACAAATGGAGCATTCATCAAATCCTCATACATGTGACAGATTCCGAGATCTCGTCCACATCTCGGCTAAAAAAAGTCTTGGCGGAGGATGAGCCGAATCTGATTTCATTTGACCAAGACGCATGGGCGAATAACTTGGGGTATGATTTATTAGACCGTGAACAGTATCTGCTTCTGTTCAAATTGTTACGTTCCAGTATGCAACCTATTATAGAAAATCTAACTAGCGAACAATGCAAGCGAGTGGGAGTGTATGCCGATCAGGGGCGGTTCACATTTAAGCAATTGTTGGAATACCGTGTTCTACATGTCCGCGACCATCTTGCTCAAATCGAATGGGTAAAGAAGGCATACCAAGAGAACCAAGTAACCTATTAAACCAATTAACGGGGATTTACTTCAATAAGAAACCGTCTTCAGACGGTTTTTTTATATTTTCTTTTACACCTAAATAAATATATATATTGGTAATGAAAATAACTCCATTTGTAATAGTTAAGTAAAAAATGATAGAGTCACTAGATCTAATTAATTCATAAACGATTATTCTTTATTTCCATAATAGTCTATATTAATAATTAATAGGAAAATGATTTTAAAAGAATATAGCCACCCGGCGAGCTAATAAGGCTTGTCCCCTTGCCTATATAGTAGGGGTTTGCTATTATCAATAATATTATAACTACTTGAAAAATTGTCGGGGGTGAAGGAAATGTCTAGAATTTCAAAGGATCAGGTGAACCATGTCGCCAATTTAGCGCGATTAGAATTTAATGAAGAACAAACGGAAAAATTTACGAAACAGCTGGATGATATTATTAGTCTTGCAGAATTATTAAATGAATTGGATACAACAAACGTGGAGCCAACCTCACACGTATTAGATATTCGAAATGTCCTTCGTGAGGACAAGGCGGAACCGGGTTTACCGCAAGAAGAAGTATTAAAGAATGCCCCAGATACAAAAGATGGACAAATTCGCGTGCCATCCATTATAGAATAGGAGGGTTAGAGTTGGCTTTATTTGATCATAAAATTTCAGAGCTACATGAATTTTTACATAAAAAAGAAGTTAAGGTTTCTGAGCTTGTCGATGAATCTTATAAAAGAATACAAGAAGTAGAAAGCAAGGTCCAAGCCTTTCTTACCTTAGATGAAGAAAGAGCAAGAGCTGCAGCAAAACAATTAGATGATGCTCTAGGATCAGAGGAATCCAAGCAGCTTCTCTATGGAATGCCAATTGGAATAAAGGATAATATCGTCACAAAAGATCTTCGTACCACTTGCGCTAGTAAAATCCTCGAAAATTTTGACCCGATATATAATGCGACTGTCATGGACAAGTTACATCATGTTAATACGATTACAATCGGTAAGTTAAACATGGATGAGTTTGCTATGGGGTCCTCAACTGAAAATTCAGGTTTTCAAAAGACATACAACCCTTGGAATATAAATACAGTACCTGGTGGATCATCTGGTGGATCTGCAGCAGCAGTAGCAGCAGGGGAGGTTCCATTTTCACTAGGATCTGATACAGGTGGCTCGATTCGTCAGCCTGCAGCTTTTTGTGGTGTCGTCGGCTTGAAGCCTACATATGGACGCGTGTCCCGTTTTGGGTTAGTTGCTTTCGCTTCCTCACTGGATCAAATTGGACCAATTACAAGAAATGTAGAGGACAATGCATACCTTTTACAAGCTATTTCTGGTATTGATCCTCATGATTCTACTTCAGCGAATATCGAAGTACTAAACTTTGTGCAAAGCTTAACAGGTGATGTAAAAGGATTGAAAATCGCTGTTCCAAAAGAATATTTAGGTGAAGGTGTGAATGAAGAGGTTCGCCAATCCGTATTAGATGCCTTAAAGGTATTAGAAAGATTGGGAGCTACTTGGGAAGAGGTTTCCTTGCCGCATTCAAAATATGCAACAGCAGCTTATTATCTACTATCTTCATCTGAAGCATCATCGAACTTAGCGCGTTTTGATGGAGTTCGCTATGGTTATCGTACACCAAATGCTGAAAATTTAATTGACTTATATAAAAAGACACGCTCTGAAGGCTTTGGTGAAGAAGTAAAGAGACGGATTATGCTTGGAACTTTTGCACTTAGCTCAGGTTATTATGATGCCTATTATAAAAAAGCACAGCAAGTCCGTACATTAATTAAAAAAGATTTTGAAGATGTGTTTGAAAAATATGATGTAATCATTGGACCAACAACACCGACTCCGGCATTTAAAATCGGTGAAAAAACAGCTGATCCACTGACAATGTATGCAAACGATCTTTTAACAATCCCAGTCAATCTTGCGGGTGTCCCAGGGATCTCAGTTCCGTGCGGATTTACGAATGGATTGCCACTAGGCTTACAAATTATCGGCAAGCACTTTGATGAAGCGACTGTATATCGTACAGCACATGCGTTTGAGCAAGCAACGGACTATCATAAACAAAAACCACAGCTGTAAGGGGTGAAAAAAATGAACTATGAAACGGTTATCGGACTTGAAGTCCATGTAGAATTAAAAACAGATTCCAAAATCTTTTCATCGGCACCTGCCCATTTTGGTGCAGAGCCTAACACGAATACAAGCGTTGTAGATTTAGGCTATCCAGGTGTGTTACCTGTACTGAATAAACGTGCGGTTGAATTCGGAATGAAAGCGGCGATGGCATTGAATTGTCAAATCGCCCCTGAAACAAAATTTGATCGAAAAAACTATTTTTATCCCGATAATCCAAAGGCTTATCAAATTTCCCAGTTTGATAAACCAATTGGGGAACACGGCTGGATAGAGATCGAAGTAAATGGTGAAAAGAAAAAAATCGGAATCACTCGCCTTCATTTAGAAGAGGATGCTGGAAAATTAATGCATACGGGTGATGGTTATTCTCTTGTCGACTTGAACCGTCAAGGAACACCTTTAATCGAAATCGTCTCTGAACCAGATATTCGTACACCAGATGAGGCGTATGCCTATTTGGAAAAATTAAAATCAATTATCCAATATACCGGTGTATCTGACTGTAAAATGGAGGAAGGCTCCCTTCGATGTGATGCCAATATATCAATCCGACCTTTTGGACAAGAGGAATTTGGTACGAAAACAGAATTGAAAAATTTGAATTCCTTTAACTTTGTCCGTAAAGGCTTGGAATATGAGCAAACACGGCAAATAGAAGTGGTTTCATCTGGCGGAATAATTGAACAAGAAACACGCCGTTTTGATGAAGCGACAGGGAAGACATTGTTAATGCGTGTGAAGGAAGGTTCGGATGATTATCGTTATTTTCCAGAACCGGACCTTGTTTCAATTTTTATAGATGAAGAGTGGAAAGAAAGAGTCCGTGCTGAGATACCTGAACTACCTGATCAGCGGAAAAAACGCTATGTTGAGGAGCTTGGTTTGCCGGCTTATGATGCCAACGTATTAACAATGACAAAGGAAATGGCCGATTTCTTCGAAGCGACAGTTGCAGCAGGTGCCGAAGCGAAGCAAGCATCAAACTGGATCATGGGGGAACTATCTGCATACTTAAATGCTGAGCAAAAAGAACTTCAGGATATCGCGATAACTCCAGAAGGTCTTGCTGGAATGATCAAGCTGATTGAAAACGGAACGATTTCTTCAAAAATTGCCAAAACCGTCTTTAAAGAGCTTGTCGAAAATGGCGGAGATCCTGAAAAAATCGTTAAGGAAAAAGGTCTTGTCCAAATTTCAGACGAAGGTGCATTATTGAAAATCATTGATGAAGTCCTAGCAGCAAATCAGCAATCAATTGATGATTTCAAAAATGGTAAAGCGAAGGCTGTCGGATTTTTAGTCGGACAAATCATGAAAGCAACAAAAGGACAAGCGAACCCACCGTTAGTTAATAAACTATTAGTACAGGAATTAAATAAGAGGTAACAGACAAAGGACAGATCGTGGGGATCTGTCCTTTTTGTCGGTGCTGAAAGTTAAGTTAAAAGGGACACGAAAAATTGAAAAAGAGTCACACAAAGTCAAGGAAAGATCACGTATTTCTGCAAAAAGGTCACTCAAAAATCAAACAATAACCTCCCAACCTAAAAAAATGAAATATCCCTCTATTTATGATATTTTTATATCAACAATGAATAGGAGTGATACGATGACACTGAATGATTGGTTTGAAAAAGGGATTCCTTCAAAGGATTTTGTTGATAGGATGCAAGTACATAAGGAAAACTTACAATCGATATATGATCGCTTCAATGTTCTAGAAGAGGATCAAAATTTCTTTAAAGGCATACAAGAAAAGGATCTTCGTGCTATTGTCATTACAGAAGATTGGTGCGGGGATGCAATGATGAATGTACCGATCCTTTTAAAAATAGCAGAGGCAGCTAATATAGATGTCCGTATGATTTTACGTGACTCAAACCTTGAATTGATGGATCAATACTTAACAAATGGAACAGCTCGCTCGATTCCTATTTTTATTTTTATTGATCAGAATGGTGAAGAAAAGGCAGTTTGGGGTCCTCGTGCACCTAAAGTACAGCAAATGGTGACTGATTTGAGAGCAGACTTGCCTCCAAAAGAAGATGAGAGCTTTGAAGAAAAACAAAAAGAAGTAATTAAGAAAATGCTTCAGATCTATACAGAAGATACAAAACTTTGGGATGAAGTATATAACAGCATAAAAGAAGCTTTAGCTAAAGCTTAATTTCAAAAACACATGGCAATTGATAATAAAAATCGCCATGTGTTTTTTTTAGACAACAGCTCCTATTGAAGATCAAAGTGAAACTAAAACAAAATATTAACGTCCATTTATGTTAAAGGGGTGGATTGTTGTATGAAGTTGAAGTTTTTCTTTTCTTTTTTAATATTATTTATTTTATTTAATTCTTTTTTTTACTCAAATAAGTCGTCAGCCAGTTGGGCATATTTATTTGTGGTTTGGGATGGTTTTGTTTATGTAGTGAGTGATGAATTTGTAGAAGAAATAGATAAAGAAATTGGACATGTGACAAAGTATTCCGACAAGGAAGGAACGTATTCTGGAAATTTTTCAAATACCTATAAGAAAGGGACTAAGTACTATTCAATCAAAGGTATTAGTACGGATAAAGCAATTGCCATTCAAGACAAGAATGGTAAGTATAAAAAAGCTATCAGAAATGGGGAGTATGCTGGAAATAAAAATGATATTTCGGGCTTGATCTTCCCTACTTTAGTGACAGTTTTTATAATACTTTTATTATTCTTGACCTTTATTATCTTTGTCAAAAGGAAGGGGGAAAGGTAAGTTTCCCCCCTTATATTTCATCATTGAGACTCAAGAATGAGTCGAAGTTTACATTTTCGGGTACCTTATTAATCTTCACAGATAAGTCAGTACATCATCAAAAGTAACTATTCCCAGGAGCTTATATTCCTCCGAAACTACTGGAATAGCTAGAAGACCATATTTACGTATAATTTGCAGGACCTCTGTTTGGTCAGTATTTGCCGATACTGAAACAATTTGTGAATTCATAATATCCATCATGTGACAATCCGGGGCAGAAATAATCAACTCACGTAATGATACGACACCTAGCAGCTGAGCTTTAGCATCTGTAACATATAAATAGTAAATGGTTTCTGCGTCGGATTCGCTATGTTTTAGGCGGTCCAACACATCAGCTGCTGAATCCGATTCTGCAACTGTTACCATGTCTGTTGTCATCAAGGATCCTACCGAACCTTTCTTGTAAGTGAGTAATTGCTTAATGTCGTCGGCTTCGTCTTTTTCCATCCGCTCCAGATAAAAGTCAGCTTCTTTACTGGAAAGAAGTCCAAAAAAGTCTGTCGCATCATCGGGAGGCAGTTCATTCAGCATCTCAATAGCATATGGACGGTCAAGTTCTAAAATACATTTTTTCTGCATGAATGGATCTAGTTCGCTGAAGATTTCTCCAAATTCCTCAGGAGTTAAAAAAGAATAAATCTTAAATCTTCTTGCTTCACACAGTTCCAAAAAAAATGTCGCTTGATCCATCGGATGCAAATCCAGAAAATCCTTGCGAAACGCATCCATGTTCCCTTCTTTTAATGATTGAAGCATATAGTAGGTGTATTCTTCTTTAAATTTATATTGGTTTAATCTGATCATCTCTCCTTCTCCTCTCTTTCTTACAAATTCTCAATCTCCACACTAAGAACGTGATCAATTTTTTTGATATAGTAATAAATTTCTGTAGTATATTGGTCTTCTGGTACGGAAAGAACCATATTAATCAATTGACGATTGTCATCAATGTCTTTAATTTTCAAGTGTCTAATTTTATACTCTTCTTTTTTAGATTTCTCATTTTGTCCTCTACGCTCAATCATTTTGATTAATTCGGTCATGCGATAATTAGATTCCACCACAATTTTTATTGAGATTTCATGTCGATTAAGTGTTGGCAGACCTAAAGTTTTAATGAGATAAGGGATAAAATTGACTGCGCTCATCAAGAGGATAACCGCACATGCTGCCTCTAGATAAAAACCTGCTCCAACCGTAATACCTAATGCCGATGCGGACCAGATGAGTGCCGCAGAAGTTAGGCCGGAAATAACCTCGTTACTTCTCCGTAGAATGACACCAGCTCCAATAAAACCAACTCCGCTTACAATCTGCGCAGCGAGTCGCATTGGATCCATATTCGGGTGAGTCGGACCGCCGAATTTGCCGAATGCTTCGACAGAAACAATCGTCACCAAACAACTAGCTATAGAAATGACCATACAGGGTCTTATGCCAAGCTGTTTTTGTTTAATTTGTCTATCGATTCCGATCAATAGCCCGAAAAGTAGGGCAAGGCAAAGCTTTATTATCATTTCTATTGTCATCGTCATGGTGTATCACCTCTTCAATTTATTATTTTCTTATAGTTTTCAAAATATAAAAAAGCTCCCGTAATGAGGGAGCTTATCGCTTTGAACGAATCTTGTTCGACTCACATGTCAAATAAACCTGTCTAAACATACCCACCTGACATGGATATCAAAGAAAGGGAAACATGAGAGGACTGAACGAAAGAAACTCTGCCTCTTAACTGTATTCCTGAATCATTTATAAAAGTAAAATTTCGACTCGGATGACTGTCCATCACTAGTTTCCCCCCTTTTTTGTTTGGCAAGAAAGTATAAATATTATTGAATTATAAATCATGAAAAGTGTCTGCTATGTCTAGCTCCAGCGCCTATCGGCTAGCGGATTTCTCCGTCTTCTCCCTACGATAAGTCAACATCGACTCGTCCCTCGCCGTGTCTCCTTTATCTCAGTCGAAGACTACGAAATCCGTACGCCGATGAGCAAGGCGCTTGCGCTTTTCTTATTTAACAATAAGAAAAACCCTCTAGAAGATCTAGAGGGTTTGAAAAGCGCACAAAAAAACACACAAAAAAGCACTTACCGGTTCCCCCTAGTCGAGTTTTGGCACTATACACCGTAAAGAACAAAAAGTTCTTAGCCACCTTAAGAAAAGCCTTAATCCGACAGTTCCTGTTCTACCCATGGGCATCTTTCGATATTTCTGGGCAGTGGCCTATGTTTGCATAGGAGCCTCACCTAACGAGGACTTATTCATTTCAAATGGATTTTACCCTGTATAGTTTATGTTGTCAATAGAAGTTTGTAACTTTATCAAAGCCTCTTTTTAAGAAAAGATGCCTGGAATCCAAACAAAATAATAAATTTAAACATTTTTAGGAAATCGAAACACTCTTTGTGAAAACAGCTTTCTAAAAGCAATACTCCCATGGGTAGTAGCTTTACTTTAATAATATCAATGCGAGTTTTTCATCCTGGATATCTCCAATACCTCGAATTAAAATTTTTAGATAAAATGTTTTCGGTTTATGCTTAGACAGCAGGTGTGAAATCGCCTCCTTAGGATCCACAAGTGTAACAATCCGATGCTGCAAAACCCTTTTCAGGATACGTATGAATTGAGAGATGGATTTCAGATAACAAAACGAGCACGGTTCGAACTGCTTAATCGGAGCAGATAATACAGTTGCTCAACATCGTTCTGCGGCTTCAATCACATGATTTGGTAAGTTATTTTAGCTGTATCGTAAAAATATTTAAAACCCAAAAGGTTTTGTTTCTGGGCATCTTTTCTTATCAATGTAACGTTTCCTAAGCATGAACTTGTTAAGTACAATTATTCATTTCAAAACCTACAAAGTTATAGAAAAGAGTCTTTGTAAAAAAACGGCATTATTGATCCATTCAAATTTGATTCCTCAAAGATCAGCCGTTACAAGTATGTCATTTTCGGTGTCCTCCATTTTTAGGAAAGGCCAACCGGTAGCTGCTACTTTTATATATTCATGTTAAAGATAAAGGAGAATATGGATACAGCCACATCAATGACCTTCTTCTCCACTTTTTTTCGAACAAGTTTTTTTAAATTCCGTCGACTGTAACAACAACAACTGTCAATGGTGCATATCCCCACTTTATCAATTTATTATGTTAAATGCTGAACACGAAATCGTACGTTTCGCGTATGTATTTGTTAATCTTCTTTTTGACAATTAAGAAATAATAAAATTTTGCCCTTTAGCTAACTTTTTTAATGGAGCAATTGAAGCCTAGCACCATAAGGTTTTTGACATAATTAAATATTAAATACTTTTGGAAAAAATCAAAATTTATGGTTGACAAATAAAAAAACCGGGATTACGATAGCATGGAATTGAATAATTCCTCGTTAGGTGAGGCTCCTATACAAACATAGGCCACTGCCCAGAAATATCGAAAGATGCCCATGGGTAGAACAGGAACTGCCGGATTAAGGCTTTTCTTAAGGTGGCTAAGAGATGAAGCAATCTCTTTACGTTGTATAGTGCCAAAACTCGACTAGGGGGAAGTTGAAATGCTTTTTTTCGTGCGTTCATTCAACCCTCTAGGACTCCTGGAGGGTTTTTTCATTTCTAAAAATAGCAATACAGAAGGAGAAAAATCCATTTGGATTTGCAGGGAATTATCCATTCGAATTTGTTTTTTAATGGTCTGGAACAATGCGATTTAAATCCTTCAAGCAACCAATTGCGAATTTATTTTACAAGAGAAAGGAGGGGGTCAGGATAGAAAGTCCAAGTATGGCCGATGGAGATAGTAGTAGTGAAGAACTTAAATCTGTTTTCATCCAACAGATAAGGAGGACGTTTCGATGCTTAACATCTATAAAAGCGACGAAAAAGGGCTGCTTCAAGAACAGTCCGAAAGCGTTCTGGGCAGTTGGGGACATCCTATTGAACCAGCGGAAGAGGAGTTGCATTACGTTGCAAGTCGCCTTGGAGTACCTGTCGACTTCATCCGCGATCCCCTCGATGCCAATGAACGCCCCCGGATTGAAAAAAACGAAAACAATTTGCTGCTTATCATCAATGTGCCGTTAAAAATGGCCGATGGTGAAGCAGTACCATACCGGACAGTTCCGATTGGTATCATTCAAACGAGCGATTTGATTGTTACCATTTGTCGAGTCAATCATCCGATTTTACAAGAAGTTAGCAAAGAACTTGTAAAACAATTTTATACGAATATGAAAACACATGCTTTTTTACAGTTATTACTTGTATCTGCGCGTTATTATTTACATTCCCTTGATGATATTAATCAAAAAATCATTGCAGCGGAAAAAGAGATACAAAAATCGATTAAGAACAGTGAAGTGTACACTTTACTTAATATAAATAAGAGTCTCGGTTTTTTCACAAAGGCGCTTAAGATCAATCTTGTGATGATGCAGAAATTAGTGAGGGTGCCAACCTTCTACATGAACAAGGAAGATGAAAAATGGATGCAAGCTGCCCTGATTGAGATGCAGCAAGCATTTGATACATCTGAAATTTTTAACACGAATTTAGGTAATTTAATGGATGCATATTCTGCTGCGATTGAAAATAACCTAAGCGCAGTTGTCAAAGTATTAACAGCGTTTACGGTCATCGGGAACTTTCCATTGGTGATCGCAGCTATGTATGGGATGAATTTCCCGCTGCCATTTCAAGATGGAGAGTACGCTCTTGCAGTTCTTATGTCACTCTCTCTAGTCATGAGCTTGGTGACTGGCTGGATATTTTATAAAATACGGCTATTTTAGAATAGAAAGTGAGGAATGGAGATGCTTAAGATTTATAAAAGCGAATTATCAGGTCAAGTGCGGACGGTTTCCGATATGGAGTATAATACATTGCTTTATCTTGTTGCTCCTTCAGATGACGAAATTTCCCAAGTTTCAAAAAAACTTAGTATTCCCAAAGATTTCATTCGTGATTCATTAGACGCTAATGAGCGGCCACGAATTGAAAGAGATGATTCATCATTACTTATCATTCTCAATGCACCAATTGCTCTAGATGAGGAACGGTTGTATGAAGAGGTCCCTTATCGAACAATACCAATTGGAATCATACATGCGAAAGGTCATTTGGTGATGGTTACAAAAGAGGACATTCCGTTAGTAGGAGAATTAATTTCAGGAAAGTACGGCTTTTTTCAAACACATATGAAGACACGGATCACTTTATTATTATTTGAGGCGATTGCACAATCTTATCTTGATTATATCAAACGTATTACCGGGCAAGTTGGTCGCCTGCAGCAAGAATTGAAAAAATCACATAATAATCGCGAGCTATTTGGTTTGATTCACATTAATAAAAGTCTCGTATATTTCTCAACGTCTTTGCGTGCGATGAAAAATGTTTTTCAGCATCTTTCCAAAGGGCAAGATATAAAGCTTTATGAAGAGGATGAGCAAATGCTTCATAATGCACTAGTAGATCTTGAACAAGCGGCTGAAGTGATAGAGATGCGCAGTCTTAGTTTGAGTGGGCTGATGGATGCCTATGCATCTATCATTCATAATAACTTAAATAGTGTTTTGAAAATACTCACTACGCTTACACTCGTGCTAGTAATCCCAACTATTATTGCAAGTATCTTTTCGATGAACGTTCCACTTCCTTATGAAGAAGAACCATTCATGTTTATAGTAGCTATGGGGCTTATGGCAGCACTTAGTGGAGGTCTTGTATACGTATTCTATAAAACAAAATTTTTACGATTTTAATATAATTGCTACCGTGCATAAGAAAGGATGTGTGACAAATGCTCTTTATATACAAAAGTACATCTGAAGGTAAGATTGAAAGGGCGTCAAACATTACTCATAACAGTTGGATTCATTTAGCCCAGCCAACTTCTAAAGAAATAAACAAAGTGGCTAGAACACTTAACGTCCCAAAAGATTTTTTCATTGATTCTCTTGATATGGACGAAAGACCGCGAATTGAGAAGCGAGATGGGGCAGTTTTGATCGTTATTCACGTACCTTATGATCGATTAGATGTCGATAGTTCAAATACAGATGTAAAATATCGGACGATTCCTATGGGGATCATTCACACTCAAGATCACCTGATTACTATTTGCAATGAAGATATTCCTTTTATGCAGGACTTTTTTAACGGAAAGGTGACTCATTCTGCGACACATATGAAAACGCGTAATACATTAAATATATTAAGCGTGACTGCGCGGGAATATATTCGCTTTTTGGCAACGATTGAAAAGGAAATCGCAGTGGCAGAAGAGGAACTTGCTAAGTCATATCGTAATCGTGAGATGTATACGCTGCTTAATTTGAACGAGAGTCTGATATATATGGTAACATCTTTAAAACAAATGAAATTCACGATGCAGAAAATATTACACGGGAACTACATCAAACTGTATGAAGACGATGCAGATATTTTAGACGACGTGTTAATCGAGTTGGTGCAGGCGTACGAAGTGACGGAAATTAATCAAGCTAATTTAAATAATGTTATGGATGCATATGGGAATGTCATCCAAAATAACGTAAACCGAGTTCTCAAGCTGCTTGCGGCACTTACGATTATTTTGTCAGTGCCAATGCTAATTGCCAGTATTTACGGAATGAACGTACCGATACCTTATCAAGATAATCCGAATGCGTTTTGGTATGTGATTAGCGGTACAGTCTTGTTGACTGGTCTATCTACTTTTGTATTTTACAAAAAGAAATATTTTTCCCGTTAATAAGAATGATTGTAGTCGTTTTTTGTAAATGGCTAGGATTATGCAATAAGTAACCAAATTTGGAAACACTTGTAATGAGGTGTTTTCTTATGAAAAAAATACTTATTTTAATAATAGCTGTTTCATTTTGTGCTGCTTCTATCAATGCCGAAGCAAGGATAGATGGGTATGATACGGTGGCAAAGTCGGATAATGGAGATATTATCCTCTATGCTAAAAAGAGGGATGGGGTATATTCAGATTTTAAAATTGATTTTAAAGGTGCTATTTTTTCTAGACCTTTCTGGATAAACACAACAAGTTGTGCATGGTCTCCACAAATATTTTTGGAAGATATTAATGGTGATGAACAAAAAGAGCTTATCATCATTTTAACCAAAGGGTATGGAACAGGTGTGTTAGAACAAGAAGCTCATGTTTTTCACATACAAAAAAAACAGAGGCAAGAAGTTCCGGTGGAGGTTCTTGTTGATAACCCAATAGCAATCGTATTAAAAAATGTAAAAACGAAGTTATCAGCAGATAAAGCTGAAATACAAATCAATGATAAAAAATATTTAATTGATGTAAAATCATTAGGAATTCAACCTGAGCATTTATTTAAAGATATATTCTTTGGTAATATCATTGATTTTGAAACAAAAGACAATCACCTAATTGCTAAAATGGGGGGACAAATTTCTCCAGCAAGTTTTATTGGTGAAGTTATTATTGTGTATGAGTATCGTAATAAAATGTATCGAGAAAAATCAATTGAGTTTCATCCATTTGAATAACATTTAGAAAAATCATGGCGTTTCTTCAATCGAAAGGAACGCCTGATGATTTATGCGTTCTGTAATGACATATTTTGCACTTGTACGAGGTTTTGAAATTGTTTCAATACAATATAATTACGATTGACGATTCTGAAGAGTTTACCCTCATCGCTTTTTATCGTAGAATTCTCTTAGTTACTATTTCTTGGGATAATCTCATCCAATTAGTTTTCCAGCTTTCTCCTCTGCCCATTGAACGGATCGGCTTTTAAATATGGATGTTATGATGTTTGTTAAATCCATCTAAAGGAGATAATAGAAAATGACTATTTCTCACAAAAAAATAGAAAAGATAATAAATCTATATAAAGAGAATAGTATTGTAGAAATAAATAATATAAAAAAAGCAAACTATTCAACTATTCAAAAGGATTTGATATTAAATCATTTTACTAAATCCTTTTTAGAATATAAAATTATAGATTGGACAAATGAAGAGAATATCGATTGTATTGATTTTAAAATATTAATGCATAATAACCAGGACATCTTAGACGATGATATTATTTTAATAAAAAGATTAGGGGGAACAAGAAAAGACTTACGCGTATTTGTTAGTTTGTTAGATAAATTCTATACCCTTTTTTATGATTACTCTTTTATTAATGAGATAAATAATAATTGGACTTTTAAAAGAGAATATATTGAATCATCTATTGTACAATCGTTTGAATTTTACAAAGAAATGGAAATGTTAGGATATACATTTATAGAAGATCAAATTTTAAATAAAAAAATAGTTGATGTTGAAACAGAAGTGATAGAGAAGGGTGAAGTAAAACTGTTTAATCTCTTGTTTACCGACATGGTTAAATATTAAGGAATTGGACCATTTTAAATTTTGTGAATTTTATATTGATCGGCTAGGAAGTAAAATAGATAATGCGCTTAGAAAAGCTAGGGATTATCTACTAAATCGGATATAAAATAGGTGAAAAGTCATGATTTTTATGTATGTATTAAGTATATCTTAGTTCATGTTTTTAATATATAAAATGTATTTTTCAACAGTTAAAACATATGGTAATGTGGTTTCAAGGGGATACTTCTTACACATTATAGGATTAAAGAGGAAAGAAATTAATCTTTATTTAAGTTCATTGGAAAAATTACAACTTTTACCTACTGAAAAAAGAGATTTAATGTTTATAATTGGATTGTGGTATACAAAAAATAATAGATTTTCCGAAGCTTTATATTATTTTGAACATGCATTCCAAAACTTTCATGAAACTTTTCCTTATAAAAAAGAATTTGAAAGTGTAGTAGCTGCTTATATAGAATGTAATCAAATAGAAAAGGCTAGAGAGGTATTGAAATATTTTCTAAAAAGGAAGACTTTTGATAAAAGATTTATAAGGCTGGAAAAGAAATATTGTAACTTACTATAGGATTACTAATACATTATTGAAACTTAGTCGAGTAATCGGCAAAAAATCGCGAACTTTTATCGATATTCACTCGTTAAAAGTTCGCTTCTTTTTTATCTTATTTGAAGAAATTCCACTAATGGGCTTACCATGACCTCGTAAGTCTACCGCGAATAAATGCTAATTTTCCTCAAGCTCAGGAATTATGGATTGAAATGATTGCCACCTTGAAGTAGCTGCATGAAGCAACAGTAGAGATAGGTTAGATGGATTACTACCTTCTGCATAATTTAAATTAACAAATCCTGTATTAAAAATTTTTTCAATCATTAGAACCCTCCATTTTTATTTTATAAAATTGTACAATTAACCATCGTTTTTGATAAGGAGGGTTCCCGTTTATAAAATCAAGAACCCTTATCATGAAAACGTCGCAACTTTATTTCAAATCAAGATTTTAATATTTAAGTAAGGAAATCAAAATTCAACACATAAAATTCCTTATAATATTCATATTTTATTTTACTTTCAGTAAATTTGGGGTGATATTATTAATATATGTAAAAATTTATCAAGAATTGGAGTGCTGGGATAAAAAGTAAAAGTATTTCTTCTTGGTTTTGTTACAACAAATGTTGTTCCTTATAGCACGTGATTAGCAAGTTATACTACATATAGAAATCGCTTCACAGGTATTTTTATCAATAAAATTGAAACAAAGTCTTCTTTTTAGAGGAAAGAGAAAGGATGAGTGAATGAGCTGGAAGAATCCGATTCTATTATTATCAGGGATTGGTGTATCCTATTTAGGCAATTGGATTTACTTAATTGCACTTAATATATCAATCTTAAATTTAACTGGCTCGGCAGCAGCAGTTGCAGGTCTTTACATGATTAGACCTATTGCAATTTTAATTACGAATACTTGGTCTGGGAGTATCATTGATCGTGTAAATAAAAGAAAGTTAATGATTGTTATTGACATCATTAGGGGAGTTCTTGTATTCTGCATTCCTTTTATTGGATCTTTATGGGCGATATATGCACTACTCTTAATGATTAATATTGCAGGTGCATTTTTCGGACCGAGTTCAACTGTATACATAACCAAATTAGTTCCACAGGAAAATCGAAAAAGATTTAATTCATTTATGAGTATGACTAATTCAGGAGCATTTTTATTAGGTCCAGCGATTGCAGGAGTACTAATCCTGTACGTTGGTACAGAGCTTTGTATTATGATCAATGCGATTTCTTTTATCGTTTGTGCATTTTTTATCTATCTTCTTCCTAATGTAGATGAGGATTTAAAGAATGTGAGAGAACCGATACATTGGAGAACGATTGTAAACGATTGGAAAGCAGTTAAAGAATTTGCGAAAGCAGCAAAATATTTTATATCTGTTTACATATTGTTTCAGGTTGCTATGTTAATTGGCTTTGCTGTCGATTCTCAAGAGGTGACTTTTATAAAGCAGCATTTGAAATTGTCTGATCGAGATTATGGCTTAATTGTCAGTATAACGGGGATTGGTTCATTAACAGGAGCTGCCGTTGCAGCCATTGCAGCAAAAAAGGTGCAACTAAAACTATTTATAGGTGCTGGAATGTTTTTAACATCAATCGGATATATTTTGTTCTATGCCTCTTTTAACTTTATAACAGCAACATTAGCATTTATATTTTTAGGCTTCTTTATGGCATTTGCGAATTCAGGATATGCAACCTTTTTTCAAAGTAATGTTCCAGTTGAAGTAATGGGAAGGTTCGGAAGTATCACAGATATGATTCAAGGTCTTATTCAAATTGGGTTAACTTTGCTACTTGGATTAGCGGCTGAATGGTTTTCTCTCCAAGCGGTATGTCTTATTTTCTCTGGTGTCGGAGTATTATTTGCAGCCGTACTCTTAGTTACAGTGTTTATTCCTTCAAAATCTGGATATTTTGAAGAAAAACAAAATGCAATTTTAGGATAAAAGGTGGTTCTGAGAGATGTCCTATGAACTTAATAGAATAAAAGAAAAGCGTCTGCAAAATTATGTTGATTCTCCAGATATGCAGAAACGCCTATATAAACGAACGTTACTTATCGTAGTTTTATCACAAATTTTTAGTGGTGCAGGACTTGCGGCAGGAGTCACTGTCGGAGCGCTTCTTGCTCAGGATATGCTAGGCAATGAAAGTTTTGCAGGCGTACCTACAGCGTTGTTCACGCTGGGTTCAGCTTTGGCTGCATGGCTTATTGGGGGACTTACTCAGCGTTACGGGCGTCGTTTAGGGTTGGCAACAGGATTTATTACAGGTGGTATTGGTGCAATAGGGGTTATATTTGCGGCAATTAGTCATAGTATTATACTTTTGCTCGTTTCACTATTTATCTATGGTGCAGGCTCAGCAACAAATTTACAAGCACGTTATGCAGGTACAGATCTAGCAAGGTCAACACAACGGGCAACAGCCGTCAGTATTGCATTGGTTTCTACTACACTTGGTGCCGTCGCAGGTCCAAACTTAGTTGATGTAATGGGCAGATTTGCTTTATCACTTGGTGTCCCTGCACTAGCTGGCCCTTTTATGCTAGCTGCGGCTGCCTACATCTTTGCGGGGCTGGTTTTTTGGAGTCTCCTTCGTCCGGACCCATTTATTGTAGCGAAGGCAATTGTTAATACTCAGAAAGATGAGAGCAACTTATCAGACGTGAAAACAACTAATAATCGGGGAATTATTGTTGGGGCTATTGTAATGATCTTAACCCAAATCGTAATGGTCGCTATTATGACAATGACTCCATTACATATGAAGCATCACGGTCATGGTTTAGGAGATGTTGGATTAGTAATAGGTTTTCATATTGGCTCGATGTACCTTCCATCTCTTGTGACAGGTATTCTTGTTGACAAGATAGGCCGCACTACAATGTCGTTTGCTTCAGGTGGTACTTTACTTGCTGCAGGAATTATCGCAGCAGTTGCACCGGCTGATTCCATGTGGGGACTTATCTCCGCTCTTGCTTTGCTGGGGCTTGGATGGAACTTCGGCTTAATTAGCGGGACAGCTCTCATTGTGGATTCGACTGCTGTATCGTCACGCGCAAAAACTCAAGGGACAATTGATGTATTAATTGCTTTAGCTGGCGCTTCCGGTGGAGCACTTTCAGGAATGGTTGTAGCTCATTCCAGTTATGCCACACTCTCCCTCGCAGGAGGTTTCCTTTCATTGCTACTGATCCCAGTCGGCATATGGTACCATAGCAAGCGTAAAATCAATAAATCAGAAAACATAGCTTTATAAAATAGATTTTTGTCTAACAGAATCATTTGGAAGTGTCTTTATTATATACGCCGGTTATACCCTTAGAGTGGTGAAAATCGGCTTTTTTCTGTCTAAAACTTCTTAATGTTGTATATCCGTGTTTTGCAGATGGTACCCCAAAAAGAAAGGTACAGAAGGATGCTTGTTCTGACCTTGCGATTTGGTTCCGAGATGAATTTGCTAAAAGAGATGTAAAAACATATTAATACAATTTTACAAATAGAATTAAACTAAAAAATGAATGGGAAGGTGTGGGATGGTAGAACGAATAGTTATTATCACAGGAGCAAATTCTGGAATAGGGAAAGCTGCGACATTAAAGTTTGCTACAGAAGGTTACACCGTTATCATGGCTTGCCGCAATATCGAGATTAGTAAAATTGTTCAAAAGGAAATTATCGAAGCTTCAAAAAATGAGAAGGTTGAGCTGATGGAACTTGATGTTTCTTCATTTAACTCTATTCGTAAGTTTTGTTCAGAATATAAAAATAGATATCCAAAATTGGACATATTAATTCATAATGCTGCATATATGAATCATGGCGAAAAAATATATCAACTTAGTCCTGAAAATATTGAATTGACATTCGCCACAAATACATTTGGCCCTTTCTTGATGACCAATCTATTATTAGACTACCTTGCTAAATCGGAAGATCCGAGAATCCTCAACGCTTGCACGACAAACATCAAACATTTTTTTGATCCCAAGAGAAAAATAGATTTTGATAATCTACACGGTGAATTTAAAGAGAGTCGACCTTATAGTGTGTATAAAATGTACGGTGACTCGAAAATGGCATTATTAATGCTGACTTTTAAAATGGCAAATGAGTTTAAAAATAGCGGGATAAAAGTAAATGCTTTACAAATAAACGGTGTAAGGATGTCA
This sequence comes from Heyndrickxia sp. NPDC080065, assembly GCF_050281185.1. Classification (NCBI taxonomy): domain Bacteria; kingdom Bacillati; phylum Bacillota; class Bacilli; order Caryophanales; family Bacillaceae; genus Heyndrickxia; species Heyndrickxia sp. NPDC080065. Next base: position 23,777 of record NZ_JBNNWS010000009.1, read on the forward strand.
AAAGAAACAATTAAAAAATTAAGATCCTTTTGGAAGGTTATTGCTACTATCCAGAATGTATATTTTCCTCCACCAGCCGAAATGGCTAATAACTATTTCCATATTTGCACATCAGATGAATTTAAGAATGCCACAGGTCAATTAATCAATCATAAAAGGGAAATGATCCAACCGCCTAAAGGTGATAAAGATAATTTAGTAGAGAGAGTAAAACAAATATTCGGATCTAGCTGTTATCCAAGATACGCCACTGAAACAGATAACATTGAAAAAATATGGGAGATAAGCACCCAGCTAACTAAAAATTAAGATTTGATCCATAGTACTTCGCTGCCTGTATCATCATCCAGCCTTTTCATCAATCATCAGAGCAAAAAAAAGTCCGGCTATTCGCCGGATATATTCAGGGTATAAAAGGGGGTAACTAATCAAACGGTCATTTGCGTTGATTAATAGGAATGAATCATCGAATCCTTGTTACAATACCCACTATACTGCTGAAAAATTAAAATTCTATTAAAAAGAGATTATTTTTCTATAAATGTTGTTCAGTGAAAACAACGTTTTTTAAATTCGAAAATATAATAATTAAATTATAATTAAGTTTTCAATACATTTTATACTATTAAACTCGATTATATTGCAGGATTTCCCACTTTTTGCGAGAATGGATAAAAGATATATTTCATGAAAGAGTGGTAGATTTGGAACAGTTAATCGAAGACTACTTACGATATTTAAAAATAGATATAGAATCTCCTTCACTGAATTATTTACAGCGATTAATTCAGCAGCACCTATCCCGTATTCCTTACGAAACATTTAGCAAATTTCATTATTATAAAGAGAAAACAAACTTTGTTCCAGCTTTAGATGTATTTGTTAAAAATTTAATTGAAAGAGGCTGGGGCGGCACTTGTTATACATTGAACATTAACTTTTCCCGGCTTTTATCTCATTTAGGTTTTCCTGTCTCGTTAGTTCGGGTGACTCCTGGACACTTAGCGATCATGGTAACTTTGGAGAAGCGTCAATTTTATGTCGATGTCGGCTATGGCTCTCCTATTATGAAGCCAGTTGAGTTGGAGGCGAAGAGGAGACATGTCTTGCATGGCTTTGGTGAGGAAATTATTTTTATTCAAAAATCAACGGATCGATTCGAAATCGACCGTCGTTCAAATGGCAAGTCCTTTGTTAAGAAGGAGATAGAATGGTGTCCATTAACAGAAGAAGATATTCAGTCAGATATTATGAAATCATACATTGATGATGATCAAAATACAACGATGAGAAGGATTACAGCTGTTAGATTTAATGGACATGAGTGTTATTTTTTAAGAGATCGATCAATCAAGGTAATGACATACCGTAATATTCGAGAAATTCAAATGCGCGATATCGATAAATGGAAAACGACCATACAGGAAGTCTATCAAATAGATGAAAATTCGCTGGATGAATCGATTCAATTTCTTAGTGAACGTGGTGTCGCGTTGTTTGGAAAATGAATAATATAAGCTAAAAAGGAAAAATTTATGAAACCATTTAATTTTCAAAATGGCTTTGTTAAAATAATTTTGTTGATCCTAATAAAATTCTGTGGTGCATTGCGATTAGGTATGCACCACAGAAAGGTTTATCAAAAACTATAGAAAGCAGGAATTTATTTGCACATTTTTCCGCAATATTTATATTCTTTTTTAGTCGTTGGATTAATTTTATATCGAAGGATAAAGCGTTCGATAGGATTTCAGCCGTTAAAAAAGAGAAGGCTTGTTGTACGCATTACAATTTTTTCTATAGTAGTGATTTTGTTGCTTTTAACTAGTGCCTTACATCCGATCTCATTTTTATATGATTTCGTTGGTGTGGTTTTAGGTCTGGTTTTATTATTTTACGCTATGAAACATAGCACGTTTGAGCAGAAGAATGAGATCATCTATTATCGAACACATATATGGATTGAATCCATTGTTTTACTTCTATTTTTAAGTAGATTTTTATATCGGATTTTTGAAGTGTATACCTTATCGAAAACACAGCCTCAAATGACTCCGCAAATGTATGGAAGAGATCCGTTAACTCTAGGTGTATTTTTCATATTAGCAGTATATTATATTGGGTATTATTCCTTTGTATTGGTAAAAAGCAAATCGATGGATCATACAGTTAAACAATAACCCTATCAACAGTTGACTAAATTTTTGAAAACCCCATTTTAAGGGGAGGAGGGTATTGATGAAAAATACAGTAGTAGGAATGATGGCTGTACTATTGGCCGTTTCCATGCTGGTTGGTTGTAATGATGAAAAAGAGTTGAAATTAGAGGGGAACTGGAAGCTTATGGACGGTTCCCAATCTCCAGCTTGCTTTTCAGAGATGAAATTTTTGAACGATCCTACTTCCAAAAAGAGCCCTTTATCTGTTCATGAAACAACTCATAAAACAACTCATAAAACAACGTATGACTATACTCAAATATGGTTCGGGGAGTATGAGGAAGAAGGAAACGAGATTCGGGTTATATTGCATGAGCCAAAAGCGGATCCTTTCGTTATGACTGCCGACCGCAGCGGAAACGAATTAAAGCTTCAGTACGAATGGAAATCAGAAGATTTAGTCTGCTCGTATCAGCTTGATAAATAGTTGCTGATATGACAAGTGGATATTGAAACCAAAAATGTATCCCTTAGTAGGGATACTGCAGAAACTATTCTAAAGGAGATTCAACAGTTATTAATAAACCCTCCTCGAAATACGAACACTTGTTCCTTCATTATATACAGACGTTTGTTCTCTATTCGATATGATTTTTATGAAAATCCTGAGTTGATATGTAGGATTTTTTTTGTTCCACAAACGGGCCATTTGATTGAATAAGACTACATAAAAAGTCGCTTTCCTTTACGTAGTAGCTTCTATAAAGCTTATCGAAAGTATTCAATGTTAAAAAAAAAATAATGTGAGGATTATAGATTTGGTGTTGGGTATTTTTGTAAGTGTTAAAAGACTAAAAAAACCAGAACATAAAGCATTGATCGGAGATTTTTAAACAGAAAAATAAACGTTTTTGAAATCTTCCACAATCGGGCTCTATTATGGTAAAACTTAATAATTGAGTTTAAAAAGCATCTAAAGGGAGGGAGCCTAAATGAACTGTTTAGGTTGTAAATTAGCAAATAAAAAAGTGACCGTTAATGTAGTATTTGAAGACGAATATGTTTGTTGCATCTTAGACCACAATCCATATAACGAAGGACATGTTCTGATATTGCCTAAAAAACATATTCGATACTTTGATGAACTTGACGAAACTACCGCAAATTCGTTAATTAAGGCATCAAAGGTTATATCAAAAGCTATAAAAAGATTGTTTAATCCTGATGGAATTACTATATGTCAAAACGGAGGAGTTTTTGATGAATTAACACATTTTCATATGCACGTTGTTCCGAGATATGAAGGACAAAACTTTGCAGACTTCTATACAGAAGACGGAGAAACCCACTATGAAGTAGGGACTAAATTAGATGAGACAAAAAGAAACATCATAGAAGCCATAAAGGTATTGGATTAAAATCCAATACCTTTATGATTGCTAATTGTATTGCTATTTTCTCTTCAAAAACATATCAAAAACCTTTAATATTTTGACTGTTTTTCTGTATTTTCTACTTCAAAACTAATTACTTACGTCATTAAGACAATTCCTTTTTTATTTGGCGATATTTAATTGAAAAAATTTTTCTTGTTATTTTTGACGTAGTTAACGACAATTCCAAAGTAAATAATACCTATGAGATTAATTATGCTTAATGTTAGACCCGATAGATTGTACCAGGGAAGTATAAAAAGCCAAGCTACTACTAAAATTGAACTCACTACATATAACCATTTGAATTGATCTGTCATTTTTAGTTCCCCCAATTTTCCTTCTTTGATAATTTTCTCTTTCAAAAAACTGTCTCCTTTAATTAATTCGTCAATGCTTATGTTGAATAAGTCACTCAAAATAATGAGTGTTTCAATATTCGGATAACCCTTTTCAAGTTCCCATTTGGAGATAGATTGCCTACTTATGTTTAATTCACGGGCTAAATCCTCTTGAGATAAATTATGTTTTAAACGTTCTTCTTTTAGCTTTTTTGCAAACTCCATGATTTCAACTCCTTTGTATTTTTTTTACTATAGTTTTAAAAATAATGTAAGAATCGCAAGGTGGAACGATGTAACCTAATAGTAGCAAATGTTTGATACTAGATGGTTGCGAAGTTTTGATCTTGTCCGGAGGCTTTAATTGAAAAACATCTACCTATATAAATGGTGTGTTTTGTTTTATTGAATGTATGAATTAACAACATACATTCATTTTATTTGTTTTGTTGGATTTTTAGAATTTTAGTGATTATTGATTTCGTGCTCTTTTCTTATACCTTGTTTCAAATAGCAAAAAAGTATAAGAAAAGAGCCTTCTAAAAAATTTTTTTATTTAGTGTAGGGGTTTGGATCGTATCTGTCGTTTATGATGGTAGATAGAGTGGAAAGGGGGGAGAGAGTTTTTGGATGCAATGCTTATTGAGAAGGTGAAGAATGGAAATGATCATGCTTTTCGGATATTAGTAGAAAAGTATCGGATGCACATTTTTCACACGGTCTTTGCGATTCTACGGAACCAGCAGGATGCCGAGGATGCAGCTCAAGAAGTGTTTTTGAAAATCTATGCTTCTCTCCCCCAATACGAGAATCAAGGTTTCAAAACATGGATCACGAGAATTGCAGTAAACCATGCAATTGATATGAAGAGGAAGAAAGTACGACGGCGCGAGGACCAAACGGTTGAATTTCAACCAGAGGAGTTCCGAGGGAAGAATAACACTGAGGAATTGGTGTTATTAAAAGAAAAGAAATCCATTCTTAGCAAGCGGCTTGTTGAGCTTCCAGACAATTATCGGGAAGTGGTTGAAGGATTTTACATAAAGGAAAAAACGTATCAGCAAATGGCAGAGGAGCAAAAGGTTCAAGTAAAGACCATTGAAACAAAGCTGTATCGTGCAAGACTTTGGATGAAGAAGCATTGGAAGGAGGACGATTTTCGATGAAACATATGAGTGATGAAGAATGGACTCTATACGTGAATGACCAGCTTGATGATAAAACTCGTGAGCAATATGAAGCACATTTATTCAGCTGTGACCAATGCTTGTCAGTCTACTTGGAGGTTGTCGAAGCACAAGAACAGCAGTTGCCTGCCATGACGAATGAAGAGGTATTTACAGATACCATCATGATGAAAATTAAGCAGCAAAATATACCGGAAAAGAATCCTTCCGTTTCGAAGTTCTACCAAAAACCTATATTTCATTATGTATTAGCTGCAGCTATGACATTTATTTTGATGTCAACAGGGGTTTTTTCTCACCTTATGAATGTTGTCAGTGAGTTTGAATCGAATAAAAAACAAGATTCGTCCGTTGTGGAGGGGCTTATGGATCATACGGTTTCGTTTATTGATAAAGTACAAAAGGAATCAGAGAAGGAGGCTAAAAAATGAACAAAAAAAATCCAATTATCGCATTTTTATTAGCTTTTTTTCCGGGTGGAGGTTTGCTCTATCTAGGGAAAATTAGCGGAATTTTTTATACAGCAGCTGTTTTTGGTTTTCCGATGATGGGAGTTCTTTTAGCACACCAGATGTATGATGATTTTATAGCGGTGGTGTTTGCTTTAATAGGATTTGTTCTTTATATTGTAAATTTCATCGTTACAGCAATTACCGCATCAAAGGTGTATCAATCTAGCGGGGTGGTAAATTCAGACCAACCTGCAAATACGAGTAACCCGGAATCTGAGCGTTTTTACACAATCATTTTATCGTTTGTCCCGGGTCTTGGGCATTTTCAATTAGGTTTAATGAATCGGGGTTTAACGATATTAGTATCCTTCCTTGGACTAGGTGTGATGGTCATCTTCATTACTGCACTTACTGGAAGAGGAGAATTTCTTGTATTTCTCATGTTTCTTTTAGTGATTTGGATTTATGGTTTCTTTGATGTGATGCAGCAATTAACGAAAAAACAACGTGGAGAAGAACTGATTGATCGATCTATTTTAGAGGAACTTGAAATGAAAAGGGAAGAAGGGAAAAAGAGTCGATCAATAGCTACATTCCTATCTATCTTTCCAGGTGCAGGTCATCTATATTTAGGAATGCAGCGACGTGGAATTCAGTTAATGGCAGCATTTTTATTTTCTATCTACATTTTAGATGTACTTAGACTTGGGATCTTTTTGTTTCTCGTCCCTATCATTTGGTTTTACAGCTTTTTTGATGGTCTGCAAAAGGCATCAAAGTATGGAAAAGAGGAAATGGACGATAAACCTGTGATTTCCTATTTAATCAATCAGCAAAAATGGGTTGGGGTTGGGCTGTTGCTACTCGGACTTTACTATTTATTTGTGAATATATTATTGCCAGTATTGTCGCCAATCTTCAATCAGTATTTCAATATAGATTTTCAATTCTGGTTTGGAAGGTACTTCCAGACAACTGTCGTTTGTATTCTTCTTATCGGTGGAGGAATTAAGTTAATGACTGGGAATAAACGAAAGGGAGATGGTGAACAATGAAATCATGGCGTGTTGGAACTTTTTCAATGGGAGCCTCTCTCATTTTTCTAGGTGTATTTCTCGTGCTTACACAAATTTTCCATTGGAATGCAGCAACTGTTATGGTAGGCTGGTGGCCTGTCTTATTAATAGTACTGGGATTGGAAATCCTGCTGTTTCTTTATTTTTCGAAACAGGAAAAACCAATTGTCAAATATGATTTATTAAGTATCTTCTTTGTTGGAGTGATAGGCATCGTAGGAATTGGTTTAACCATTGTCACCACGACCGGTATTCTTGATAAAGTAACGGCAACAATGAGAGCAGAACAAAGAACATTAGATTTGCCTAATTACGATAAGGAGCTCAACAAGCGAATAAAAAGAGTAGTGGTCGATGCTGGAAACTTTCCTTTAACCATTGAGAGTACTGCAGATAATAGCATCTCTATGTTTGGTACATATGTGGCTGAAATTATTCCCAAGCAAAAGCTGATTGAGGCATCTGATGATTATTTGTTAATCAAGGAAAGAGGAGATACTTTATATATTGAATTGAAAAATTTACCTGATCGACATCAGCCTTTCATAAATGACATGCAAATGAAACCAACATTACTAGTGCCAAATCATGTAAAATTAGAGGTAGCTGGGAACGAAAATCCAATTACGATAAAACCGAGAAATCTGACTAATAATTGGTCTATTGATTCCGCCTCTAATGTAGATGTCCAAGTGTTGGACAAGTCGGATTTAACCATACACACAGTAAATGTTGAAGAAATAACAGGGGCTCTGAATCAGAAGAAAAAATCAAATACGATCAAATTTGGTAATGGAAAAAATCAATTGAACATTTCAAGATCTTCGTTTGTAAATGTGACAAAAATTCCATAATACTAGATTTTTACAATCAAAAAAGGTATGATAGTTCCATTGGTATATTAACATTTCTATCTGGCTGCGGCCAGATTTTCTGTGTGTAGAGAAGAAGCGCGGCTAATTAACATTTGGCTGAGCTCTATTCTTATTAAGTAAAGAAATGCTTACATGGTAAATGGTGATGACAGAATGCTTCACCATATTCATATAGTATGAAATTTAAATTTGTATATGTAAGAGTAGGATGGTGCAGATGAAACGGGCAAGAATAATCTATAATCCAACCTCTGGACGCGAAATATTTAAGCGGCATATTGCTACAGTATTACAAAAACTAGAAGTTGCCGGATACGAAACATCTTGTCATGCGACAACTGAAGCAGGCGATGCGATTAAAGCTGCTAAAATTGCCGTTGAACGAAAGTATGACATTGTCATCGCGGCAGGCGGGGATGGAACAATTAATGAAGTGGTAAACGGGCTGGCAGAGCAGGAATACCGCCCAAAATTGGGTGTCATTCCAGTCGGGACAACCAATGATTTTGCTAGAGCTTTACACATCCCGCGTGATATTGAAGCGGCAACAGATATTATTGTACAAGGTGATACGATTCCAGTTGATATTGGGAAAATGAATGAAAGCTATTTTATTAATATTGCCGGCGGCGGGCGACTAACTGAATTAACCTATGAGGTGCCTAGCAAATTAAAAACAATGCTTGGGCAATTAGCGTACTATATGAAAGGGATTGAAATGCTTCCGTCCATCCGTTCTACAGAAGTAAGCATTGAATATGATGGGAAGTTATTTGAAGGGGAAGCGATGCTCTTCTTAGTAGGTCTAACTAATTCAGTCGGTGGATTTGAAAAATTAGCTCCAGACTCATCGATAAATGACGGATTGTTTTCCTTGATTATTTTAAAGAAAACAAATCTGGCTGAATTTATTCGAGTAGTTACAGCAGCCATTACTGGTAATCATGTCAATGATCCAAATATTATCTATACACAAGCGAATCGTATTAAAGTCGATTCAACCGAAAAAATGCAATTAAATATTGATGGTGAGTTCGGCGGGTTAGTTCCTGCTGTATTTGAAAATTTGTATCGCCATCTAGAGGTTTTTGTTCCGCTTGACCATATTCGGCCGGAAGATAAAGTGTAAAGTTCAGTCAGTAGAGGGATTCGTCCTTCTACTGATTTTTTTTGAAAAGTCTCATTAATAGTTGGTAAATAAAAGTAAGAATCCTAAATTTTTGTTGAAGCTTGTCGAAATATATGGTAACTTAAGGTTTGTAATAATAAAAAAATAATATTTATTTAGAAATGCCCCATATATTCCCGGAAATAAGGTCTGGGAGTCTCTACAGAGTAACCTTAAATTGCTCTACTATGGACGGCGGATTTCGTTATATATAAAATCTTGTCGTCTTCTTTATATTAAAGAAGGCGATTTTTGCTTTTTAAAAGGCCTTCTTTAGTACCATCGCAGATATCTAGCATAAGATCACAGATAAAAGGGAATTTTCACGGATTATCTTGCACTGCAGCCTGAATAAAAGAGTATAACGATTGTTAACTGTCATCTCATAACAATGAGAATTTACTGGCGATATATGGTGTGCAAGAAACGGAGAGAGAAATGGATTTATTAAAGGATTTATTGGCAGCTCTTAGTGGTGTACTAAATGGACTGCCTCAAGGTATTTTGGCGTTAACATTCGGTTTTGCCTCTGTTCCAACAGCACTTGCTTTTGTAGCTGGTGCGGCAGGAAACGCATTAACTGGATCAGTTGCCGTTATTTCCTTTCAGGCAGAGACGATAACTGTTGCAGGAACAATGGGTAGAAACATGCGTGAGCGTTTATCAATGATTTTTTTTGGAGCAGCTATCATGTTTATCATTGGTATGTTTGGATTATTGGAGAAAATTATTGATTGGATTGGACCTGTCATCACAAATGGAATGATGGCCGGTGTAGGAATCATGCTTGCTCGTGTTGCTTGGGATATGGCAAAAAATGATAGATTGGTAGGAATTATCTCATTTATTACCGGATTCTTTACCTATATGATTACAAAGGACTTGGTATATACAATTACAGTTTCTGTTGTTCTTTCAAGCATTGTCTCTTATTTTTTTAATAAAAATAAACCATTGGAACAGAAGATTGAGGTAACAGAGAAGTTGATTAGACAGAAATTTGTTATTAATCCTTATGTGATCCGCGGTGCTCTTGCGATGGTATGCTTAAATATCGGAGCGAACATTGCATTCGGTCAAATCAATGGAGACATTGCAGATACACATGTAAATGTCGACATATTAACAATGATCAGTAGTTTAGCTGATATGGTATCTACTTTCTTTGGCGGTGGACCTGTTGAAGCAATTATATCTGCAACCTCGAGTGCGCCACATGCAGTTTGGTCTGGTGTACTAATGATGGCACTCATGGCAATTATTTTATTTTCCGGATTACTTCCGAAGATTGGTAGATTCATACCTACTGCATCGATAGCAGGATTTTTATTCGTGTTAGGAGCAATTGTAACAGTACCGCCAAATGCCACTGCTGCCCTTACTGCTGGTGATGGGTCATCAGGCTTAGTTGGGGGAACCACTATGGTTGTCACCGCGATTACAGATCCGTTTTTAGGCATGTTGGCAGGTATTATTATGAAAGCGGCAATTAGTATATTTGGATTATAGAAATGGAGGAGCAGTTATGGATACAATATACAAATTAAAGGTTGCAGGTATTGAACGAGAACTTCCTATTATATCAATTTCAGAGGAATTAAGCATTGCGAGCTTTGTTATTCTGGGAGACACTGAATTGGTCAGCCATACAGCTCCAAAACTAGCAGAAAAGCTGCCGCCTGTAGATTTTTTAGTTACTGCGGAAGCGAAAGGGATTCCGTTAGTTTACGAGATTTCAAAGCTGCTAGGAATGAATCATTATATCGTTGCCCGAAAAAGTATTAAACCTTATATGGAATCACCGATTGTCAATGAAGTAGTTTCTATCACCACTCAGAAAAAACAGTTGCTATGCTTAGATTCTCAGGATGCTGCTGCAATTAAAGGAAAAAGAATTGCGATCATCGATGATGTAATAAGCACAGGGCATTCGATACAAGCTTTAGAAGAATTAATCAAACAAGCTGGAGGAGAAGTGGTTGCAAAAGCAGCCATTCTTGCAGAAGGTGATGCAGCAGAGCGTGAGGATATTATCTTTTTAGAAAAATTGCCGTTATTTAAGAAATAGTCTTAAAATGATGATGGGGCATGTGGGCATAAATCAATGATGTCTACGTGCCCTATATCATTAAATGGAAAATAAAAGTAATTGACAATGACATATTTCTAATTTATGCTAGTCGATGTAAGTGATACTTGCATTATTTGAAAGTTGGATGAAAATGAATGAACAAAATAGTACATCAGAACGAATTATTAAAGCATTTATAGAATTATTTAGAGACTATGGCTATAAAGGTGCGACCACTCGTGCTATTGCCGAACGAGCAGGTGTGAATGAAGTTACGATCTTCCGCCACTTTGGAAATAAAAAAGGAATAATGGATGCTGCTATCCAATCGATATCTTATAGCCCTTTTTTAGAAAAAATCATAAGTGAGGATATGATTTGGGATCTGGAACACGATTTATGGAAAATTGCAGATAGCTACCATAAGGATATGGAAAAAATCGAAGACATAGTTTTGCTTGGATTTCAAGAGGCACAATTATTTCCGGAATTAAATGAAGCCATTTTGCAAATTCCTAAGCAATTAAAAGCCAATCTAGTTTCTTATTTTACTGAAATGAAGAGAAGAGGCAAGCTGATTGATACAGATATTGAATTTCAAGCGATGAACTTTATTTGGATTAATTTTGGTTATTTTCTTTCTAAATCACGCTTTGGAGAAAAGGTTATATCAAACTCACGAAATGACTTTTTGAAACATAGTATTCAGCTTTTTGCTAGGGGACTGACCCCCTAGTAGTTTTTTAAAAATAAATGCAAGTGTGTACTTGCTTTCGGAGAGGGTACGCACCCAAAGAAGGGGCACGCAAACAAAAAAAGGGAGCACACAACTATACAAGTACTAAAAAATACCACCGAACTCGGTGGCATTATCCTTATCCTCTCTTCAATAATAACTTGCTTTCTTCAAATTCTTTCTCAATTTCTTCATTACGTTTGTAAGTAGCTAAGCTAACCCCCACACTAACGAGTAAGTTAACAATAAATCCAGGTACCATCTCATAAAGGGTGTCACTAAGTCCGAGATTTGCCCATATGATAACAGTTGCAGCACCAGTGATCATTCCGAAAATGGCTCCCCAATTGTTCATCTTCTTCCAGAAAAGACTGAGGAACACAACAGGACCGAATGATGCACCAAATCCAGCCCAAGCATAGGACACAAGTTTTAATATTGATGAATTTTGATCTAAGGCTAGAAGGGAAGCAACGATCGCAACAACTAAAACAGCCATTCTACCAAAGAAGACAAGTTCTTTGTCCGATGCATTTCGGCGGAACATCAATTTGTACAAGTCCTCTGTAAGTGCACTGGAAGTAACAATTAATTGTGATGAAACGGTACTCATAATTGCCGCAAGAACAGCTGCTAACACAAATCCAGCTACAAGTGGATGTAATAAAATTTGTCCTAGCTGAATAAATACTGTTTCAGCATTAGCCTTACCTAGAGGAGCTCCAATATTATGGAAATAAGCAATCCCAATCAACGCAGTAAAAGAAGTTCCTAGTAAGGAAAGAATCATCCAGCTCATACCAATCCTTCTTGCACTTCTAGTTTCCTTGATCGTTTTAATCGCCATAAAGCGGACGATAATATGCGGCTGCCCTACATATCCAAGTCCCCAAGCTAATGCGGAAATAATTCCTAAGACACTTGACCCTTTAAAAAGGTCAAAAAGTGCTGGATCGATGGACCGAATGGTATGAATGGTTTCAGATGGTCCACCTGTTTTGAAAATAGCAATAGCTGGCACAAGGAGAAGAGCTATAACCATAATTAAGCCTTGAACAAAATCAGTATAGCTAACGGCTAAGAATCCACCAAATAATGTATAGGCTACAACAACACCAGCTACAATCAATAATCCGGTTGTATAGTTTAGGCCGAAGGAGCTCTTAAAAAAAACAGCTCCAGAAACCATCCCTGATGATACATAAAAAGTAAAGAATATTAAAATGACGAGTGATGAAACTATTCTTAATAGCTTAGTAGAATCTTTAAATCGATTTTCTAAATAAGAGGGTATCGTAATAGAATCATTAGCTACCTGTGTATAAGATCGTAAACGAGGTGCAATGAGAATCCAGTTTAAATAGGCGCCAATCGTTAATCCAATGGCAATCCAAGCGTCAGCTAAACCATTTAAATATAGTCCTCCAGGTAGTCCCATTAACAACCAGCCGCTCATATCGGCAGCTCCCGCACTTAATGCTGTAACTGCTGGGCCTAGAGAACGTCCCCCTAGCATATAATCGGTTAAATTGCTTGTCTTTCGATAGGCGTAAAATCCAATAATAAGCATCATAGCCATATATAAACCTATCGAAATTAGCTTGTACACATCTGCTGTCATAGTTGTCATCTCCTTCTAGTTGTTCGTATTTTCAATATAATGAATACCCTTTCATTATATAATAAAAATTAATTTTGTAAAATTATAATTTTTATTAATTGTAGAAATAGAATGATGGTTTAATAGTTCTTTTATACTAAAGAATTAAAATATAAAAAACATAAATGGTATTTTTATATAGTATTTCAATGTTTTTAAAATACTATTGGAATACATCCGACAACAAAAAGATTGACAAAGTTAGTTCAAATATACTAATAATAGTGAAAAATCAGGAATTTGATTGGAGAACAGAATGGAATTTTTAAAAGAGAGTTTGATAGAAGAACAAACGATATTACAAATTCAAGATGCAATGGAAAAAGGGAAACTTACTTCAAAGGAACTCGTGATGTATTTCCTTTATAGAATCGCCAAATATGATCAGGATGGACCGAAAATCAATTCGGTATTAGAGATTAATCCGGATGCTATTTTTATTGCGGAAGGGCTTGACCATGAGCGGAAAACAAAAGGAGCACGGGGGATTCTTCACGGTATTCCGGTTCTGCTAAAAGATAATATTGAAACAAATGATAAACAACATACAAGTGCAGGAGTATTAGCATTAGAAAACTACAATAGTAACAGGGACGCCTTTCTTGTTTCGAAGCTGCGTGAAGCAGGCGCTGTTATTTTAGGTAAAGCGAATATGACAGAATGGGCGAATGGGATGTCCAGCGAGATGTGGGCAGGTTATAGTTCTCGAGGGGGACAGGTGTCAAATCCATATGGGCCAGGAGAGTTTTTTGTAGGGGGATCAAGCACTGGATCTGCGGCGGCAGTTGCGGCTAATTTTGCTGCTTTAGCAGTAGGAACGGAAACAGATGGTTCAATCTTAAGCCCTTCTGTTCAAAACTCTACAGTGGGAATAAAGCCTACGGTAGGACTCATAAGCCGTACGGGAATCATTCCTTTTACACATTCACAGGATACAGCTGGACCGATGGCTAGAACCGTAACGGATGCAGCGATTCTATTAGGTGCACTAACAGGAGTTGATCAAGAAGATCCGGCAACATATAAAAGTGAGGGGATAGCTAAACAGGATTATACTAGTTTTCTAGATCCGAATGGGTTGAAGGGAGCACGGATTGGTGTTTTCACTCAGGCTCCGAATGATTCTTTCATGCCTGGTGAGTATGATGAAGAGTTGTTCCAGCAAGCAATCCATTCTATGCAGGAAGCCGGGGCCGAGATGATTAGTGATATTGATTTACCATCTTTTCATCGGAAATGGAGCTGGGCGGTAAACTCTTATGAATTGAAGCATAGCTTGGAAAATTATCTTTCACAGTTACCAGCTACTTTACCTGTTCACTCGATTGGAGAGCTAATTGAATTTAACAAAACACATCGTGAGAAGACGCTGAAATATGGTCAGGATAAACTCGAATACAGGGGTACTTTATCAAATACATTAAGAGAACCTGAATATCTGTTAGCTAAAATAGAGGATTTGTATTATGCGCAGGATAAAGGAATTGATGAAGCATTGAAAAAGTATGATCTTGATGCCATTCTTTTTCCTGCTTATGTAGGATCGACTATCAGTGCAAAAGCAGGTTATCCATCTATTGCATTGCCGGCAGGTTATATGGAAAATGGCAGACCATTTGGGATTACATTAGCTGCAGGGGCTTTTAGTGAGGGGCTATTAATCAAATTAGGATATGCTTTTGAGCAGGCTACCAATCATCGACGCAAACCTGTATTTCTTTAATAGAATAGGAGAAACCGCCTTTAGTGGCGGTTTTTATTGTTATTGGAATCAGAAATTGGTAAAAAGAGCATCACACTACTTACAGTTGTAGGTTTGAAATAATCAATCATAGGTGAAAGATATAAATGCAAATAGTGGAGCATATTGATTGGGCTAAAGGAAGTAATGAATAGTTTTGACAGCTGGCTTAGTTAGATGTTATTATTTACCTAACGATAGGTAGAAAAAGGTGAAATGATGAATAAAAGTGAAAAGACAAAACATAAAATTCTAGAAACAGCTACATGGTTAATTGGACAGTATGGAATTGAAAAAACATCACTTTCTATGATAGCTAATAGTGTAGGCATACAAAAGCCATCAATATATTATTATTACCCCTCGAAAGAAAAGCTAGTAGATGCTGTATTCAACTGGATTTTTGAGGGATATAGTTTCGAAACATACTTTCATATTCATGAATATACGAAGGAGAATTTTGAAGAGAAAATTTTTAATGAAGGATTGCAATTATTGAGTGAAGTATCTACAGATGCTCAACTACTAGTTGTTCAAGTATTAAATGAGTTTCTTTTATATGGAAGCCGAGAGTCTGCTCATAACAAAGAGTATAAATCGAAAATTAAATCCGTACAGCAAGGGTTTATTGACGGGTTTAATAGATTACTACAAAAGGGGGGAGAATTTGGACTTATTGATTCAAAAGGATTGCATGAAAAAGCAACTTTATTAGCGTTAATACTTGATAACTTATCAAATTATCCGATGGTAGGAATTCAAATAGATGTAGTAGCGGTATGGAGACAAACCATTACAAGTATATTATCTTAAAAAAGGGTGAACTTGAATGAGTAATAATCATACATTATTAAACTTTTCAAAAACTGATAAAGCTATCCTATGGCTTGGTTTCCCGCTTGCCGGTTTAGTGCTTGGTTGGTTTCTTCCAAGTATTGCAAAATGGGGTAGTTCTTTGCCGTGGGTACCTTTCCAGGGACCTTTAAAATTAATTGCATCCTATAATGGAGCATGGGTAGGTTTTATCACAATGCTTCTTGGCTTAATTGCGGGAATTGCTTTGATTTTATTGTCCTTTCATGAAAGCTTGGAAATATCTATTTACGATAATAAAGTTATACTAAAACTTAGAAATGAAGAAACCATCTTATATAAGAAAGATATCTCACTTGTGTTTATGGACGGAAATCAGTTGGCGTTATTAGGAAACGATGAGAAAGAAATATTTCGATATAAACAAGAGCTTAATAAAAACACAGTTAGAACTGCATTTTTACAACATAATTATCCTTGGAGCGACGAAGAACCATTTAAAGAAGATTTTAAAAAATGGGTAGTGGATTGTCCCGATCTATCACCTGCTGCGAATGCTCTATTAAAAGCTAGGAAAATAGCGATTGAAAAAGGAGAGGCTAAAGAAGCATTTCAGTTGGCTAAAGAGCTTTGGAAAATAAGAATATCAGTAAAAGAAAACGATAAAAGACAATATTATCGATAAACGATAAAGAAAAGTGAAAATAATAATTAAGGAGACCAATAGATATAGGAAAGATAAGAAGATCCTGCTTCTAGAAATTGGTTGCCCAAGCAGTAAAGGAAACAGCGATTCTGTCATTTCTTTTTCAGATAGTAAATTACATTTATTTCTTTAAAACTGACAACTTATAAAAAAATAGAGCATTGTACTTAAACAACGCTCAAAGTTACTTACTGAACTGTATCCAAACCTGTTACTATTTACGAAAACAGTCATAAAACGCCTTACCCTAAAGGTTTCATAACTCTACACTGCTTCTCAAATGTAGCAATCTCCGTAACCCCTTTTTTAAGAAGTGTTTCTGTGTTCTCATCGACATATGATCCGATGTCATCTGGAAAGTGAGAATCAGAAGATGTTGTAAATGTAACCCCTTCTTTTATTAAGATATCTAAAAATTGGGGGCTTGGGCACATCTCCTTCACTGGATAGCGATAAAATAAGCCTGCATTTATTTCTGTAGCTGTATTCGTTTCAACTAAGGCTTTTGCAATTTTTTCGTAATGAGGTATTAGGAGGCTTTCATCCGGACGGTAGTTGAATACTTTTAAGTTATCTAAATGTGCGACAAAATCAAATAGCTTACTGCGAATAGCTTTTTCAACTACTTGGAAGAAGTCGTGATATAGTTCCTCCAACTGATACTGATGGAATTTTTCCTGTGTATCGGGATTGTCAAAGCCCCATCCATACATATAATGGACAGATCCAATCACATAATCCCACTCATAACGACTGAGAAGCTCTTTTAACTCTTCATCACTGCCAGGAAAATAGTCTGCCTCAATTCCGAGGCGTAGTGTAACTCCTTCAGCTGCCCATCTTGGTTTGGCCTCGTTGATTGCCTTTACGAAATCTTCCATTGATTCAGTCATTACTTGGTCCAGCCAAATTTGTTGTTTCATACCGATATCGCTAGAACTTAAATCAAGATATTTTTCAAAATATGACCGGGTTTCCTTAAACCGATATAAATGGTCGACAATACCGACTTCACTTAGTCCTTTTCTTTTTGCCTCTTGTAAGTATAAATCGATCCAAGAAGGGTCGTATGCTCCTTTTTGTACTCGAAGTATCAAACGCTCCATGCTTTTATTCAGCCATTCGATCGTATGTTTCTTTTCTTGAATGGGCTCAAAGTGATTCATAGCGATGTTTGTACGATCAAGCCAACGTAAAGAATATGGTCCTTCTTCTAAATGTAAATGGTAATCAACCTTCATTTTGCTCGTCTCCCTCTGCCGTAATCCACTGTAACATCGTTTCTAATTTTTGTTGTTTCCATGTATTTGGCATATCTTGATCACAAATAATGTAATCCGCCTCTGATAATGAGCAGATTCGATAAAAGGATTCGTTGCCTATTTTGGAGGAATCCGCTAAAAGGAATACTTGATTTGCTCGTTTAATCATCGCAGAAGAAACTGTCGATTCTTCTAAGTCATAGTCGCTTACATTATCGAGTGTTATCCCGCCACATGAAAGAAAGACTTTATCGAAGCGAAAATCTTTCAACATTTTGCATGTTAAAGCTCCAACAATCGATTTTTGTGTTGGATTGGTCATGCCGCCAAGTACGATGACTTTTCCTTCAAATTCCTTATTTTCTAATCGATTATTTAATACTTCTGCTGCAGCGAGTGAATTTGTAACAATAGTAACTCGCTGCACTCCAACTAACGAATTTGCCAAATGAATACTCGTCGTACCTACATCAATCATGATGGTATCTCCGTCATGTATAAACTCCGCAGCTTTTTTGCCAATAGCAGCTTTGGCATCATAGCGTAAATTCATTTTTTTCTCAAAGTGAGGTTCGTTATTGGTTTGATGATATTTGACGGCACCGCCATGAACTCGCTTTAGTTTTTTCTCTTTTTCAAGAATATCTAAATCTCGCCTTATTGTTTCAGGGGTAACTCCTAAATTTTTTGCAAGAATAGCGACAAAGATTTTTTCCTCGTTATCCAGCTGTTCTAAAATAGCTTGCTGACGTTCAGTTGACAATAAGTTCATGTTAGTGGAATCACATCCTCTTTATTGATATAGAGTGTTTTTTGTTCATGAACTCGTATATCTTCATTCGTCTTGTTCAACTGTTCTGCGGTAACTGTGACACCATGGGTTTCAATTTCAAAACGAGTGATATTGCCAAGAGGTGTAATTCTTTGCACCTTTCCTGAAATTTTGTAGCCGTCGTTAACCGTCTCAGAGCTGATTGCCTCCGGTCGAACTGCGTACAAACCACGAGTAAATGGTTGGTCATTTTCTACCAATAATGATAGTTCTTTTTTTGTTAAGACATTGTAATTTCCAATAAATCGTGCGACAAATTCATTAGCTGGTCGGTTATAAATCTCACGGGGTGTCCCATTTTGTGCAATATGCCCAGCATTCATAATGTAAATTCGATCACTAACTGCCATAGCTTCCTCTTGGTCATGTGTAACAAGGACCATGGTCATGTTTAATTTTTGTTGAATGGAACGAAGCAGCTTTTGTAAGTTTTTTCGAATTTGTGCATCTAGTGCGCTTAATGGCTCATCAAGCAGGAGTACTTTTGGTTCAGTTACGAGCGAACGTGCCAATGCCACGCGCTGCTGCTGTCCGCCAGATAATTCTTTCGGATAGGATTTTCCTTTTTCAGTTAGTCCAACAAGTTCAATGATGTACGAAACTTTTTGTTGTATGACTTCTTTACTCATCTTTTTCATTTTTAATCCGAAAGCGATATTTTCTTCCACTGTCATGTTGGGGAAGAGTGCATAGGATTGAAAGACCATTCCGACTTGACGATCCTTCGCTTTTTTATTTGTTACATCTTTTCCGTCTATTTTGATCGTTCCTTTTTCAGGAGTGACTAATCCTGCTAATATCCGAAGAAGGGTACTTTTTCCACAGCCGCTTGGGCCTAACAATGTGACAAATTCACCCTCTTGGAAAGAAAGGTTTAAATCGTGCAATACCGTCTGATGATTAAAGGACTTACTAATATTTTCTATCGCTATATAACTCAAGTTACACCGTCTCCTTTTTTGTCTGAGTCATTTTGATCATAATGGCAGAGAGAATGCAGATTAAGAAGAAATAACAAACGACAATCGCACTGGCGAGATGCCCGCTCACATTTAACTTCTTGTATAAATAAACTTGAATCGTTTCAAAGCTGCTGCCAACTAACAAGTTAACGAGCACGAATTCACCAAATAATATCGAAAACGAGAGTAAAGAGGAAACAAGTATTCCTGGTAAAATATTTGGTAAAATAACTTTTCTAAATGCAGTTAATGGGCTTGCTCCTAATATTTCTGCTGCCTCCATTAATGACACTGCATGAACATTTCTCAAGCTATTGCGTGTACCTTGATACATGTAGGGAAGGATGCCGACAAAGTAAGCACCAATCGTTACGAGTACCATGGAAACACCGCTGTTGGAATAGGCTCTGATTAACCCGACCGCAATGATGACACCGGGCATGGCATAGGTCATAACAATGAAAGATTGAATGAGTTTTTCAAGTTTAGGTGCATATAAAACGATCGAGAATATAGCTGGAACCATAATAACAACTGATAAGACCGTCGCGCTTAAGGAAAAAATAAGCGAGCGACCTAATGCTTCAATAAACTTAGGATCACCAAACAATTCATGATACCAGTGGAAGGTTAAGCCTTCAGGTAATATCGTCTTATGCCATTTGGTTGCAAATGAATAAAGAATCGTCCCTAACAGTGGAACAACTAAGTACAAAAGGACAATTCCGATCGTCAGATAATGATAAAATGGTCGTTTCACGATAAATCCCTCCGAACTTTACGAGTTAACCATTCATTAATCAGCATCGCCGCTACTAGTGTTAAACCTAATATGACGGCAACCGCACTGCCTAGCTCAGGCTTTGCAAAAATATCTCCAGACGTTAATGCTCCAATTCGAATGGTGACCAGATTATACGTACTTCCTGTTAGCGCATATGCCGATGCATAAGCACCCATCGCATTGGCAAACAAAATACTAAATGTGCCGGCAATGCTCGGCAAAATGACCGGCAAACCAATGCGTAACCAAAACTGTGCAGAAGATGCACCTAGCAAGGAAGCTGCTTCTTTCCATTGGTTTTGAATGCCTTGGTACACAGGGAATAGCAGCATAACAGCTAGTGGTAATTGAAAATATATATAAATGAGTACCAGTCCTGACCATGAATATAAATTAAAGGAACTCAGTGTATCCCAGCCGAATTGACGGAATAATATCGTAAACAAGCCGCTGTTTCCTAATAGAACGATAAAGGCAAATGCTAATGGAATTCCTGCAAAATTAGAAGTTAAATTAGCAAACACTAAAATACGATCTTGGACTTTCTTTGAAAAAACCGTTAAGGAATATGTGGCAAATACAGCAAACACAATCGCAATAAAACTTGATATAAGTGAGATTAAAATACTATTGATAAACGCTTGATGATAATAGGTATTCTGAAATACCGTTAAATACTGTTTGAAAGTAAATCCTGTTCCGCCGTCAGTTTGAAAACTTCCATAAATCATGAAAAATAGTGGAACAAATAAAAATAGAAAAATAAGAATAAAGAAAGGAATAATACTTGCTAAAAGCATTCCGTTTATCTGTTTCAATTTTTTTACTCCTTTCAAATGAGGAAGCGTCTTCTTAAAGAGAAGACGCCACTTTCAAATTCGGAATCATTAATGGTTGCATAGCTGCTGATGGTTGAATAGCCAACAGCTCACATGCTAAAGGCGCTATCTGTAGTTGCGGAATCTCCTCTTCATATATTCCCGGAGCTAATCGATCACTGATAATAAACAATGGCACATCTCTATCAGCGGTTGTCGTACCTCCATGTTGTCCATCGTCATTCATACCATGATCAGCTGTTACGATGATTTGATAGCCAGCTTCCATCCACTTAGGTAGAACGGTTGCCAAAATATTATCTACTGTAATCGCTCGATTTCGATATTCTTTTGAATCTGCAGTAAACTTATGACCATCATCATCAATGTTCATCGAATGGACATACAAGAAATCCGGTTCATATGAATCTAGTAGAAAATTGGCATCTGCAAAAAGATGTGTATCGGGATAATGGTCTTCCCAGTAAAAAATACCTCGCTCAATGGCTTTGGATTGATCCAGTTGAATTCGGTCGGTCACAGGATTAAAAGGTGCTGAGTTATACAGCTCGCTTACCCAATAATAAGAAGCAGTTGCATTCTTTAATCCGTGTTTCTTTGTCAAATGGAATAGACTTTCTTCGTGTGATAATCGAACCGTTTGATTGGTCGTTATGCCATTTATATAGGCAGGCGTACCTGTTAGCAACACTTCATAAAGCGGGCGTGAAAGGCTCGGTAATTCTGACTTTACTTTAAATCTTGATGCTTTTCCTTTTTCGATTAGATGATGTAAATAACCCATCTGAGAAACGGCTGTATCGTATCGTAAGCCATCGATCATAATAAAAATTAGTTTATTTGACATTGATTAACACCTGCTCTTGCCATAATTGAAGTAATTTTTGTGTTGTTTCTTCCCATGCTTTCATATCACTTACTGGATGAGCATTTTTGTACATATCACTTGGAAGAAGTTTTGCTTTTGCATCTTCCGGTAAGTTTACATTTTCGCGAATCGGTCTTGCATATCCACGAGCCAAGTTTGCTTGTCCTTCATCTGATAAAATATACTCACGTGCAAGCATTGCAGCATTCGGGTGCTTTGCATTTTTGTTAATAATCGTTGCATAGCCTGATGTAACTGATGCATCTTGTGGAATAACTACATCAAAACGATTTTTATCAATTTGGTCACGGTAACCAAGAGCATTAAAATCCCAAACAATTGCTACATCTACTTCCCCTTTTTCAAGAGCAGATAAGCTTGGATCTGTCGTGCGAAGGCGTCCTTGTTTGGCTAGATTTGCATAGAAATCGACTCCAGGTTGAATATTCTTTTCATCCCCGCCGTTCGCTAAAGAAGCAGCTAATACTCCGAATTGAGCTTGATTCGCTTTCAATACATCTCCAATTGTTACTTTATAATTTCCGTTTTTAAGATCAGCCCATGATTTTGGAGGGTTTTTTACATTGTGTTTATCTGTAATGAAAGCGATAGAACCTGTATAACCTACGATCCAATTTCCTTCATCATCTTTTGCCCAATCAGGAATTTCATCCCAGTAGGAGGTCTTATAAGGGAGGGTTAAGCCTTTTTCTTTTGCTAATGGTCCGAAGGCTATCCCAACATCTCCAATATCTGCTGTGGCATTGTTTTTCTCAGATTCAAATTTTGCTAGTTCTTCAGCACTCGACATGTCTGTATCTGAATGTTTAATGCTATATTTTGTTTTAAGATCGTTCCATGTTCCTACCCAGTTCGCCCATGAATCTGGCATCCCTACGGAATTGACTTCTCCTTCAGCTTTCGCATTTTTCGTAATTTCCTCGATTGATAGATTTTTATTTGAAACAGTTTTTTTCGATTCTCCGTCGTTGCTTGAACATGCTGCAAGTAAAGAAACTGATAATAATCCTGCTGTCGCCATTTTTAATAATGACTTTCTTTTCATCAAATACAGCCTCCTAGGTTTTCTTTTTTGTTTATTTTGTTTTACAAGATAAATAATAATTAAACAAAGTAAAGCAAACATTAAACAAATGTAAATGTTTCTTGAAACAGGTATTAAGAAATTGTAAATGGATTAAAGGGGTAAGTATTGGAGTGAGGGAAAAAGTGTAATAGGAATATTCGGAATTACCTTTATTTTAATTGACAACTGAAAATTCAGTCAGTATACTCTTTCATTAATACTAACAAGCAACTATATAAATAAAGTCTGGTTAAAACATAATCAAAACGGAGGGGTACATATGTTAAAAGATTGGTATTTTCAAATAGAAGAAATGTATGATCAAATGGTTGAATGGAGAAGATATTTGCACCAACATCCAGAATTATCGTTCCAAGAGGTTGAAACTCCGAAAATGATTGCAAGTATACTAGAAAGCTATGGAATAGAAGTGAGAACAAATGTGGGAGGAAGAGGGGTTGTTGGAACGATTCGCGGAGCAAAACCTGGGAAAACGATCGCCCTTCGCGCAGATTTTGACGCACTGCCCATTCAAGATGAGAAGGAAGTACCATACAAATCGAAGGTTCCTGGTGTGATGCATGCATGTGGTCATGATGGACATACAGCCACATTACTCGCCGTTGCAAAAGTGTTGAGTGAAAGACGAGAGGAATTAGCTGGCAATGTTGTTTTACTCCATCAGCATGCTGAGGAATTATCACCTGGTGGAGCCATTGCAATGATTGAAGATGGGTGCTTAGATGGAGTAGATATTGTATTTGGTAATCATTTAGCTTCAACTGTACCGTTAGGAATCTATGCATTTAAGAGCGGTTACTCAATGGCTGCTGCAGATGCTTTTGAAATCAAGATTCAAGGGAAAGGTGGACATGGATCAGCTCCACATGAAACGATTGACCCAATTGCCATAGGTGCCCAGATTATTAATCAGCTGCAACACATTGTTAGCAGAAGAGTTGACCCCCAAAAAGCAGCGGTCGTATCAATTGGATCGTTCCATTCAGGGA
Organism: Heyndrickxia sp. NPDC080065; assembly: GCF_050281185.1. NCBI lineage: Bacteria > Bacillati > Bacillota > Bacilli > Caryophanales > Bacillaceae > Heyndrickxia > Heyndrickxia sp. NPDC080065. The sequence goes on from NZ_JBNNWS010000009.1 coordinate 47,839, forward strand.
ATGCCGGGAATGTCATAGCAGATTCAGCTGTTCTAACAGGAACGGTACGATCATTTGATGAAGAAGTAAGGGTTTTAGTCGAACAGGAATTAAAACATCTTGTAAATGGCATCTGTTCTGCCTTTCATGCAGAATGCGAAATTCAATATAGCAGGGGCTATCCTGCTGTTTATAATCATGAAGAGGAAACAAATGTATTTGTGGATGTCATAAAATCCACTTTAAACGAAGAAATGCTTGTCGAAATGCCGGCAATCATGGGAAGTGAAGATTTTGCTTATTACTTAAAGGAAAGACCGGGTATGTTTTTCCATACCGGAGCCCGTAATGAGGAAATCGGTGCCTCCTATCCACATCACCATCCAAAGTTTGATATTGATGAAAGGGCCATGGTAGATGCAGGAAAAGCATTTTTAGGGATTGTCCATCATTATTTAGTAGAGAAAGCGGAAGAGCCAGTTACTGAAGCAGCTTATTGATGATAGAAAATGGCTCCGGTGAAATACCGGAGCATTTTTAAATTAGCTTATAAAGATAATATTCATTTACAGGCTTGCCATCAATGATAAGAGAATGAACCTTTTCTCCTTCAAGGACAAATCCCATTTTTCGATACAAGTTAAATGCTTTATCGTTATCTTTGATAACAGTCAGCTCAAGTCTTGTAAAGCCCATTTCCTTTGCCCAAGCAAACATTTTATCGAACAAACGGGAGGCAACACCTTGCCCTCGATACTTCTCGGAAACTCCTAATACGAGATAAGCTGAGTGCCTGTTCCTTTTTACAGACCCGCCAACTGCAATCATATACCCGATTAGTTGATCATTCTCTTCGGCTACTAAAATAGTAGAGTTCTCATCCTCTAAAAAACGGCTAATTTTTTGTTCTTCTTTTTCAATATCAATGATTCGTTCACCTGGCTCATAAAGCATAAATCCGGACTCATCGATTTCTTTACATAAATGCGCAAAGCTTCTAGCATCGGAAATTGTTATTGGTCTAACGATCATTTTGAAACCTCCATATAAATTTACCGTATATATTCTAGTAATAATGTATTTTTTCCTTCTAGATGAGACTTTTTTGGGGAAAATAACGACAATTCTTCCCGTAGAAAAAAAGTCCATGACCCATATTTTAAAAATAGTACTTTCAAATACATCTGATATTATTTATCATAGGGAATATGAAAAAAATTGAAGGGGTATGAATCCATGAGGAGTAAATTCCGAGTGTGGCTGGAAAAGAGGTCGCCAGCACAGGTTATTACAGGTTATTATTTACTGGCGGTAACAATATCAATTCTATTATTTTGTATCCCGGCAGTTCATAAACCAGGTGTTAAAGTGTCTTTCATTGATACAGTTTTTACAGCTGTCAGTGTAGTAAGTGACACAGGTCTATCAGTATTTAGTATTTCGGAAAAATATAGTGTATTTGGCTATTTCGTTATTATGATTGTATTGCAATTCGGGGGTATTGGCATTATGGCCATGAGTACCTTTTTCTGGATGCTTTTGGGCAGAAAAATCGGCTTCCGAGAGCGTCGTCTAATAATGGTTGACAATAATCAGTTTGCCCTATCAGGGCTCGTTAATTTAGTGAGAGAAATTATAAAGATTATTATCCTGATTGAGCTTTTTGGAGCCCTTATTTTCGGGTTTCACTTCTTAAAATATTTCCCTAGCTGGAAAGAGGCCTTTCTTCAAGGGCTATTTGCATCAGTCAGTTCAACTACAAATGCAGGGCTAGATATTACAGGTCAGTCATTAGTACCTTTTGCCAATGATTATTTTGTCCAATTTGTATCTGTTATTTTAATCATTCTTGGAGCAATAGGATTCCCTGTATTAATTGAAGTAAAGACCTATTTATCTAGAAAAAAGATGGATCTTGCTCATCCATTCCGTTTTTCCTTATTTACAAAATTAACGACTTTTACCTATTTCATTCTTCTTGTAGTTGGGACTATCTTCGTTTTGCTATTTGAATACAACCATTACTTTAAGAATTTTTCTTGGCATGAAAGCTTTTTCTATGCGTTATTTCAAACAGCATCAACAAGAAGTGCCGGTCTTACGACAATGGATATAACGCAATTTTCTATGCCGACACTGTTATTGATGAGTATTTTCATGTTTATTGGGGGATCCCCGAACTCTGTCGGCGGGGGAATCCGGACAACAACATTTGCTTTAAATATGTTATTTATTTTTCACTTTGCAAGAGGTAACCGTGATATCAAAGTCTTTAATCGAGAACTTCATCCAGATGATATTATGAAATCGCTGGCGATTACAATGTTAGCTATTGTCATGTGCTGTGTATCGGTGGTCGCTTTAAGCATTTCTGATAGTCAGCATCAGCTAATCGAAATCTTTTTTGAAGTTTGTTCTGCGTTCGGTACGGTAGGCATGTCGATGGGAATTACTCCTGAACTAAGCGTGTTCGGGAAATGTGTTCTCATGGTATTAATGTTCATTGGACGAATTGGTTTAACTTCTTTCTTATTTATTATCGGAGGAAGTAATAAGAAGAGAACTAATTATCATTATCCGAAAGAAAGAGTTATTACAGGTTAATTTAAATCCGGGATCATAAAGGTCCCGGATTTTTTGTTGAAAGGTAAGAAAGTATAAAATTTACTAAGGATACTAGACATGAAAATTGTTTGCTGTGTCTAGCTCCAGCGCCTATCGGCTAGCGGATTTCTTCGTCTTCTCCTACGATAAGTCAACATCGACTCCTTACTACCTCGCCGTGTTTCCTTTATCTCAGTCGAAGACTACAAAATCCGTACGCTAGACCTGCGGCGCTTCCGCTTTTCTTATTGACACAGAGCTGTTTTTTATGATATTAAAATTAATGATTAGCACTCTTGGTGTTAGAGTGCTAAAATAGTGATAGATATGAATTTGAAAGGAGATATTCTTATGGCAAAGAAAGAATTTAAAGCAGAATCCAAAAGATTATTAGACATGATGATTCACTCGATTTATTCTCAAAAAGAGATCTTTTTAAGAGAGTTGATTTCCAATTCGAGTGATGCAATTGACAAAATCTATTATAAAGCACTGACAGATGATTCATTAAGTTTTGATAAAGACAGTTATTACATAAAAGTGGAAGCTGATAAAGAGAATCGTACATTGAAAATCTCTGATACTGGGATCGGGATGACGAAGGAAGACCTTGAGAATCATCTCGGAACAATTGCGAAGAGTGGTTCTTTAGCATTTAAGAGCGAAAATGAAATAAAAGATGGCCATGATATCATCGGTCAATTCGGTGTAGGTTTCTATTCCGCTTTTATGGTAGCAGATGTGTTAACAGTTATTAGTAAAGCTCTAGGCAGTGATGAAGCGTATAAATGGGAATCTCAAGGTGCAGACGGCTATAGTATTGAGCCATGTGAGAAAAATGCCGTTGGAACGGAAATTATTTTAAAGCTGAAAGAAAATACCGAAGATGAAAAATATGATGAGTATCTTGATGAATATCGATTAAAAGCGATCGTCAAAAAATACTCCGATTTCATCCGCTATCCAATCAAAATGGAAGTAACGGAAAGACGCCTTAAAGAAGGCAGTGAAGATGAATACGAGGATTACAAAGAGGAACAAGTAATTAATAGCATGGTTCCGATTTGGAGAAAAAATAAAAGCGAACTTACTCCGGAAGATTACGAGAATTTTTATCAAGAAAAACGTTACGGTTTCGACAAACCGATCAAACATATCCATATTAAAGTTGATGGAACTGTAAGATATAATGCGATTTTATTTATTCCTGAGAACATTCCTTTTGACTATTATTCAAAGGAATTTGAAAAAGGATTAGAGCTTTATTCTAATGGTGTCTTAATCATGGAAAAATGCGCGGACTTGCTTCCTGATTATTTTAGCTTTGTCAAAGGTATGGTTGATTCAGAAGACCTTAGCTTAAACATTTCACGCGAAATTTTACAACAAGACAAGCAGTTAAAATTCATCGCGAAAAATATTAAGAGCAAAATCAAAAGAGAGCTGGAAAGCTTCTTAAAAGATAACCGCGAGAAGTATGAGGATTTCTATCAATCATTTGGCAGACAGTTAAAATTTGGCGTTTACAATGATTTTGGCCAAGATAAAGAAGTACTTCAGGATTTATTAATGTTCTATTCATCAAAAGAAAAGAAATTAGTCACTTTAGATGAATATGTATCAAGAATGCCTGAAGATCAAAAATATATTTATTATGCAACTGGTGAAACGAACGAAAGAATCGAGAAGCTGCCACAAACAGAATTAGTTGCAGATAAAGGATATGAAATTCTATACTTCACTGATGATGTGGATGAATTCGCCATCAAAATGCTAATGAACTATAAAGAAAAAGAATTCAAATCAGTATCAAGCGGTGATTTAGGGATTGAGGAAGACAACGAGACGAAAACAGAATCCGAAGAAAAAGAAAACAAAGATCTATTAGATTATATGAAAGAAGTTTTATCGGACAAAGTAAAAGGCGTCAAAGCTTCTAAACGCTTAAAATCCCATCCAGTATGCTTAACAGCAGAAGGCGAAGTATCCATTGAAATGGAAAAAGTCCTCAATGCGATGCCAAACAACCAGAATGTAAAAGCAGATAAAATTTTAGAAATCAATGTAAACCACGAAGTATTCCAATCATTAAAAACGGCATTTGATCAAGACAAAGAAAAAGTAAAATTATTTACTAATCTATTGTACAATCAAGCACTATTGATTGAAGGTCTGCCAATCAGTGATCCTGTTGAGTTTACAAATGATATTTGTAAAGTAATGGTGTAATTTTTGAGATGACGTGTGCATGAGCACACGTCATTTTTAGTTGTGCGAGACTAAATTCTTTTAGCAATGCATGTTTCTATTTCGGAAAAATGGATTCTCATTCGTGTAAGAGATTCGGCTTTTTGTATCATTTTTATTAGTTATTTCTGTCCGGAAAGAGCACAAAAAGACAGGTAAGTCATGCTTTTTATCACTATTCTAATAGCATTATAGTGAAAGGAGAAGGAAAATTGAGACTTAAAAATATATCATTAATTTTTCCTGAAGATAAGATTTGGGTGAAACATTTTTTAGAATTGTTTGAGGATATTTCCATTCAAAAAGGTAATACGACTTATTTTCATACAATGCCTTCTAATGCATTGCCAGAGATTTCAGTAGTAACAGAATCCGTAGAATCCCCTACTTTATTTCTTGATACAACGATTGACAAAAATATAACGATAGGGAATTTTTCTATTGGAACAAACAAAGAAAAACTAACAAGTAGGTCTATTAGTAACAATGGGGAACTTCATAATAGTAATAAAATAACTATTGAGGTGCTTCGCATCAAGTTAAAAGGGAATTTAACAGGTGTTGATCACTTTGGCTTAAATATTCCAGAACATCTTCTATCCTTAGAAGAATGGTATTCGTTAAAACAATATCTTGCTAAAGTGACTAATCTCTATAATTATCCCGATGAAGAATGGCCATTTATTATTCCATCAACAGATCAAGAATTTAACGATGATATTACTGACTTTTCCTCACTTAGAGCACCGAAGTTTGAATGGGTATATGATTCATATACAAAAGTACCATATTTACAATTTGCTTTATATACTAATTTAACAAGAAATCAGTGCGAGAGCATGTTTCCAGAACCAATTGCCTTCTCCATTCCGGGATTAGAAGAAATATTTCGTTCTATATTTATTAGGAGCCCTTGGTCCGATTTAGGTATCCGCTTCGATTTATATTATATAGATCAGAAGAGCTCAGATTGGGATACTGGCGAATGGTTAGTTAAAGAAGGAAAAAGACATAAATAGTTATAGACTTTAAAAAATACAATGAATATCAAATGAGCTAACCAATGATTAAAGCCCCGTTCTTCATCGGGGCTTATTTTAAATTTATTATTCTATATTCTTCTTGATATGTGTAGGTCACCAAAAAAGTCCCTAAGATGCTTACGAACGGAGATGAGAGGGGTATTTCTGTATTTAAAGATGCTCCATCATGTATAACAAAAAGCAGGATTGATATAGATAAACCGCGAAGAAGAAGGACTCGTACGGTCATCAAAATCCTCGAATGATTCCCGTGCTGGGTCCAAAATGGCAAGAGCGGTCATTAAAAGTTCCGAATGAAGCCCTTCTAAGTTTATTATTGGTTTCTGCTTTTCTTAAATAAATAGATAATACCGAATAACAAAATGAATCCAATAAAATAAAGTAATAAACTCCAATAATGTTTGTTATCACCATATTCATCATCAATATAATCATACTTACCGTCATATTTTGCCATTATAAATCTTTCCTCACTTTTCTTCACTGCAATTGCTTCTTTTGTTTGCATTCCCTTGATTTCATAGTATTCAGTGCCTTTTGGAAACATATTTGAAAAATTTCCTTTATAACTACCTTCTTGGTCCGAATACTTAGTTACCTTACCTATTTTCTTACCGATTTGATTGGGTTCAATCTGAGTTTCTGAAATAACATAAATGTCACCATTATAAACGACAAAAGCGTAAGCCCATTTTGCATAAGCTGTACTTATAAGAAAAGTACACCCGATTAGAAAAACAAAAAACAAACTTATTAGTTTTCGCAATTCCATCCCCCCTCCTATAAAATTATACCGATTCAATACTAATAACGTTACATAAAAAAAGCGTTCCAAAACGGTTATCAGTTTGAACGCCAATTTATTAGTCATTTTATTATTTTTTGGTATCTGTAGTAGCCTGCTATTTCCATATCGTTATCCGATGTTCCTTAATATACGCAAATAACCCGATCATAATAATCAATATCACAACCCCGTTAGCGATGATGTTTACAATATTCACTCTTGGAAACAAATGATCGATAAAATGGATCCAGTCTGCCAGCCATGGATCTTTACTGATCCCGATAATGGCATTTTGAGCAATAAAACCTCCTGCTATAAAATTGATCCAAAAAAAAGTTTTTGCAAGTCTTATGATTAATGTAAAAAACAGAAGCGAAATCAAAAGACTGCAAAAAATCCCTGTTGCCACCGGCACCACGTGCTGTGAAATCCTCGAAATGACGATGACCCCATCTAAACAAAGCAAAAAGTCCGTAGCTGCAAGAAGTAACAAGACTTTTACCTTTAAAAAAGGAGAACGAGACGGTCTAAAAAAGTCATCCTCCCACGTTGATCTAGTGACAACTTTATAAGCTATAAAAAGTAAAATAATACCTGTCAGCAGTTGAAATAAAGGGATGTTTGAAAGTCCATCAATCAAAATTATATAAGTAGTTCTCGTAAGCGTAAGAACTATAGCTGCCGGAAGAGTTATCTTTAAGTGGGAATGTTTACGCAAAATAATTCCTAAGATAAGCATATTATCTATGTCACATACTAGGTTTATGAAAAAAACTTTAAAAATTTCGTGCATAGAAACTCCTCTTTTTTTATTTCTTACCCTATACATATTGATATGAATGAAAGAATATGTCCCAAAAATAACTTCCTTTTTTTACAGCATTTTCTTTTTAGTTTGATAGAATATTTGTATCAAGAGACGAAAGGGGAGGGTCAACGTGAAAAAAGTTCAAGAGGTGTATCAAAAATTTTAGGAAGATATGGGGTTTGATTAATTTAATGTTGGTGAATACGAAGCCAATAAAATGTTTCTTCTTTATATTCACATGCTATTAACCACTGAAGTAGCTGAAGAATTTAGGAAGATATTTAAAGTAACGGAAATGGAAATTAAAAATGGAGTAGATGAATTACAAGCCTTAGAAATCGGAAAAAAAGCAGTAAGGGAAGACCTAGGAAAAGAATTAGCGGATTGCCTTGCTTATCTTTGTAAGTTAGCAAACTATTTTAATTACGATTTAGAAGAGAACAGGGGAAATTACCTATTTTGACGCCTGAACGTTGATGCAACGCGGTTTGTGGGATTTAATCAAACGTTTGATTAAGAAATTCTTTCGATTTTATAACCACCCTAAAAAATTTATAAATAAAGGAGATCATAATGGAAATTAGACAATACAATCCAAATGATGAAAAAGGATGGGTACACTGTAGAGTCCTCTCCTTTTTGGATACCGCCTATTATGACAATGTTTTGCGAGAAAAAGAAACCTATGAAAACCCCGCAATTGAATTAGTAGCAGTTGAGGAAGGACATATCGTTGGGTTATTGGATATTGAATATGAAGTGAAGGAAGGTACAGTCTGTTCAAGAGGTACAGGACTTGGCGGGATGATATGGCATATTGCAGTACACCCTGACTTTCAAAGAAAAGGGATTGGCAATCAACTATTATATGAAGCAGAAAAAATATCAAAACAAAAAGGATTAAATCGCCTTGAAGCATGGACAAGGGATGATGCTTGGGTAAATAAATGGTATGAAAAAAATGAGTTTCAAAAGGTGGAATCTTATCTACATGTTTATTTAGTCGGTGGCCAGGAATTAGACGGGGCTATAAAAAGCCAAATACCAAAACTATACCCTGTTCAAGCATTTGCCCATTATGTAGGGGATCAAAAAGATATAATAACGGAAAAGTATAAACGGGTTCATGAATGTATGTGCTATGAAAAAAAGCTAGTGTAAAAGAAGGGGTATAAGGTGTAAGTTTATGTCTTTTATGTAATAATTATATTTTGTAGAAAAATAAATTTACAAATCATACGTAGTGAAAGTGGGAATCATAATGGCAACGGGAACACATACAGTAGAAATTCCAGTAGATGTACAAGCAGTTTGGGATTATGTTAGTGATCTTGAAAAATGGGCAACGATAGTACCAGCATATAAAGAACATAAAATTATAAATGACAGGCAATCTATTTGGACATTTGAAGGTAGTGTGAAAGGTATTAAAAAAACAATACAAGCGCAGGTAGATATTACCGAATGGAATGAACCTTCAAATATTAAGTTTGAACTAAAAGGTTTATCAGATAATTTTACAGGAAGCGGTCACTTTACTGTAGAAGATTTAAATGGCAAAACAACAATGACTTGTAGGGTGGATGTCCATGCAGGAGGATTAACGGGTGCGGTGTTAACACCAATTATTAAATTCGCTGTTCCCAAAGTAGCAACTCGTTTAACAGAATCTATCGCACGTAAAATTGCAGTATTTTCATAGTTTTCAAAGATTGAAAATCGCTACATAAACAAAGATGTTAACAATTTTCCATTATAGGGCGCTATCCTGGTACAAGGATAACGCTCGTTTTTCATTATAGGGACAGATTGTTAAGGAGCCAGAAGGAATAAGAATACTCATAAAAGATTGTTTGTTAAGCATTTAATGAGGCAATGGGATGCAATAAATGTCCACCTTGGTTCGAATCATGGGTTAGATCAAAGTCTTCGCGACGGACCAGATCCTGACAATTTCGATTTTAAATTGTGCTGAATATAGTCAGTCTCCACATTGCAAAAGTTTGAATGTAGTAAAGAGAGAATAACATTGTAAACGCTTTAAATCACGAATAATCTATAGAAATTATTGTAAAATGTTCGGGTTTAGTTGACGGAACCCTAAATTATTGTTATTATTAATGCGAATTAAATAGAATTACGTCGTATAAAGTTGGGGATATGGCCCAAAAGTTTCTACCAAGCCGCCGTAAAGGGCTTGACTACGAGGTTAGTGTTAAATGGAAGAAGGGATCAATTCTTCCTTAGTATTTACACATGCCCTAGTCAACGCTCCGGTAGCTATCGGAGCGTTTTTTATATTTTAAGATGTTTATAAGCTACCATGCGAAGCGGCACGTCAGGCAAATTTTGATGGCTCTAAGTGTGGAACAAAGTGTGAAGTTATTCGAGTGTTCAAATATTAAAAAGTTAGGTGAATCCCTAAGCAATTTATTAAAATTCACCATGAAGGGATCGAGAAAATAATGAAAAAGAAAATTTACTTTAATCATGATGGCGGAGTTGATGATCTTGTTTCGCTATTTTTGTTACAACAAATGGAAGATGTTGAACTAACCGGTGTATCCGTTATTCCAGCTGATTGCTATCTGGAACCAGCTATGTTTGCAAGCAGAAAAATCATTGATCGGTTTGGACACGGCAGCTTAGATGTAGCTGAGTCCAATTCCCGCGGAAAAAATCCTTTTCCAAAAGATTGGCGTTTGCACGCTTTCTTTGTGGATGCCCTGCCGATTTTAAATGAATCTGGAAAGATTGACACACCAGTAGCAGAAAAGCCGGCACATCTTCATATGATTGATGCGATTCACAAGTCAACTGAAAAAACTACATTATTATTCACGGGTCCACTTACAGATCTTGCCCGCGCATTAGATGAAGATCCATCTATTGAAGAGAAAATTGAACGACTTGTTTGGATGGGCGGTACCTTTCGTGAAACAGGAAATGTGGAAGAGCCGGAACATGATGGCACAGCGGAATGGAATGTGTTTTGGGATCCGGAAGCAGCCGGTCGTGTCTGGAACAGCAGCATAGAAATTGATTTAGTGGCGCTTGAAAGTACGAATCAAGTACCTCTTACTGTAGATATACGTAATCGTTGGGCAGCTGAACGCAAGTACCTTGGTGTTGATTTTATTGGTCAATGTTATGCGATGTGCCCGCCGCTTGTCCACTTTACAACAAATTCAACATACTTTTTATGGGATGTTTTAACGACAGCGTATGTTGGGAATCGTGATCTCGTAAAAATGAAGAGAGTGAACAGTATTGTTCATACAGATGGACCGAGCCAAGGACGTACAGAGGAAACAGCTGATGGACGACCTGTCAATGTGGTCTATGATGTCAATCGCAATGCATTCTTCGATTACATTACAGAATTAGCTAAAAAAGCCTAATGATTAGAAAAGAGCAACTTAGAGACTAACTTTCAGCAGGAGGAAAAAATGACAATCAAATCACGGCTTAAAATTATGACTTTTCTCCAGTTTTTCATTTGGGGATGTTGGCTTATTACACTTGGGTCGTATATGTTAAATACATTACATTTTTCTGGCTCACAAGTTGGAGCCGTTTATGGCTCATCTGGGCTTGCTTCTCTTATTATGCCAAGTATTGTAGGGATTATTGCTGACCGCTTTATAAAAGCAAATAGATTATATGGAATTTGTCATTTTCTAGGGGCGACTTGCTTAGTTATAGCCGCACAAACTTCAAATCCAAACCTCATGTTTTGGGTGATGTTTGTTAACGCTATGGTTTACATGCCGACGATTTCATTATCTTATACCATTTCCTATTCTGGTTTAGAAAAGGAAGGACTCGATACTACGAAAGACTTCCCATCTGTTCGTGTTTACGGAACCATTAGTTTTATACTTGCCATGTGGGCCATTAGTCTTGGCGGATTTGAGTTAAGCAATATCCAGCTATACATTGCAGCAGGAGCTGCCATTTTACTTGCGTTATTTTCTTTTGTACTGCCTGATTGTCCAACATCAAAAGTTAAGAAGGACAAGTCATTCGTCAGCCTTTTAGGACTGGATGCTTTTGTTCTGTTTAAACAAAAGAAAATGGCCATCTTCTTTGTTTTTGCTATGCTGATTGGTGCTGCACTGCAAATTAACCTTGCATTTGCTGACCCATTCCTGCATGATTTTGCCTTAAATCCTGACTATAAAGAAAGCCTTGCTGTTAAATATCCAGCTATTTTATTATCCATTGGACAATTTGCAGAAGTATTCTTTATTCTTGCCATACCGTTTTTCTTACGTAAATTTGGGATTAAAACGGTCATGCTATTGAGTATGGCGGCCTGGACATTGCGGTTTGGTTTATTCGCTTATGGAGACCCATCCGGCGGAGGGTTCATCTTATTACTATTATCCATGATTGTGTATGGTATAGCGTTTGACTTCTTTAATATCTCCGGATCGATTTTTGTAGAGAATGAAGTGGATCGTCGAATTCGTGGGAGTGCACAAGGCTTATTCATGACAATGGTGAACGGAATCGGTGCCTATTTAGGCGCTGTGATAAGTGGGAAAATAGTGGATTATTTAACGGTTGACGGTGTAAAAGACTGGCAGCATATCTGGTTAGTTTTTGCAGCCTATACCATCGTTCTCGGAATCGTTTTTGCGGTATGTTTCAAATACAAAAATGACCATGATCCAATGAAACATGTAAATAAAGCTACTTGATCTTTATGATTTGGGGTCAAGTAATATATAAACTATAAAAAAAGCAGACATTTTTCTCTTTTTGGGGGAAATGCTGCTTTTTTTGGTTTTTGTAGCGGGGAAAGAAGATCTGTGTAAACACTGATGAATCGTTGCTAAATTTGTCACAAGGAAATGGATTTTTTTGTTCAAAGGTAAGAAAGTATAAAAATTTACTAAAGATATTAGGCATAAAAAGTGTCTGCTGTGTCTAGCTACAGCGCCTATCGGCTTTTAATATTGGAAATTTCCTTCAAGTTGTAAATCCGCATTTTCTGCCAATTACCATAAGCTTATTCTATTGCATTTTTAGTATCCTTTTAAGAGTTCAGCTAACCCATATTTATATAATATCTCTTTGTACTATTCACTATCTTCAGAAGAATATGTTAACATAGTGTAAACTGGAAAATAAGTATGTACTTATACATTAAATCCATCTATGAAGATGCTTTATGATTAATAAAATGTTGAAAGTTAATTGAAACAATATTAGCAAAGGGGGATAAAATTTGTCTTCTACAAATAAAAAATCTTGTTGTTCTATAAGCCGTTCTGTATTGACACATGAAACTGTTAATCTAAGTAACTCAACAAAGTTGATTACTAGTGAGCAAGATTATGAGGAAGATATGGTACGAATTGAAGGCGGAGAATTTCTAATGGGTACCGAAGATAAAGAAGGTTTCCCTGCTGATGGTGAGGGACCGATTAGGAAAGTAATAGTCAAAACATTTTTAATAGACCGATTTGCCGTGACAAATCAATTATTTTCTGAATTTGTTTCAGCGACTAATTATAAAACAGATGCAGAAAAATATGGATGGTCTTTTGTATTTTATCAATTATTGTCAAAGGAAACGGCAAAAAAAGTAAATCAAGTTCCAGTGGGAACCCCCTGGTGGAGAGTGGTTGAGGGGGCTTATTGGCTACATCCTGAAGGACCTGATTCCTTTATTGATGACAGAATGAATCATCCTGCTGTACATATTTCATGGAATGATGCGATGGCCTTTTGTAAGTGGGCAGGGAAAAGACTCCCAACAGAAACTGAGTGGGAATATGCAGCGAGAGGAGGACTTATTCAAAAAAAATACCCTTGGGGGAATGATCTTAATCCCGAAGGAAAACATTATTGCAATATATGGCAAGGTAAATTTCCTATAGAAAATTCACTTGCAGATGAATATTTAGCTACAGCACCTGTAGATGCTTTTTATCCAAATGGATACGGTCTTTATAATATGTCAGGAAACGTTTGGGAATGGTGTTCAGACTGGTTTAGTCCAACGTTTCATATTAATGCACCCACTGACAATCCTCAAGGACCTCCAAATGGAGAGACTAAATCAATGAGAGGTGGATCGTATCTTTGCCATGTATCATATTGCAACCGATATAGATTAGCAGCGAGAACCTCAAATACTCCAGACAGTTCATCAGGCAATTTAGGGTTCCGTTGTGTTAAAGATATTATTGACTGCAAAGAAAGCGAATAAACAAAAAAGGGTTAGAAGAAGTAAATACATGCTTTGTTAACCTGATTTAAATAACTCCTTTACGAGAAATTTAGAACAATCCCAATAATGAAAAGGAGGAATGAAAATGACTGATATGACTTGGGAAGAGTCTATAAATCATCATCGAAATAATAGAAAAGAAGAAATAATGGATGCCGCTTTTCAGCTCTTTTTGGAAAAAGAAATGCCACAGGTGACGATGAAAGATATTAGCGCTAAAGTTGGAATTAGCCGTGTAACATTGTATAAGTATTATAGTGACATACATGAGATTATATTTGATTTTCAGATTAAAGCATTAAGAGAAATATATGATTTTGTACAGCAAAAGGTCAATTTAGGTGTAAATGGTACAGAAAAACTGAACATATTTTTAAAGGCTTTTATAGAAGTATATCGCGAAAAAGCGGATCTTATTGCCTTTACAGGTTTTTTTGATAATTATTATCAAAAGATTTATCCTACACATGAACTAGAAGAAAAGTATAAAAACTTTTTAGGAGAGAATACATTGCTGTTGAACATTCTTAAAGAAGGTGTGAAAGATCATTCTTTTAGTAGCGATATTAATATAAACATGACCGCCGAATTGATTAGTCATACGATGACGGCAATGATACAAAGATTCGCGATTAGAGGACATCTAATTAGTAAAATGCGGAATATTGACCCAGAAGATCTATTGATAGAACTTACCGTCGTGATCAATCGCTATTTATGTATAAGTAAGCAAGAAAATAATGAAATATAGAGAAAAAATGCAGAAGGGAAGAATCTTCTGCATTTTTTTTATTATTTCAATCTATTTCTTAAAGGATGTTTTCGCATAGATTATTGCTTTTCGTAAATAGCTCTAATCCTTAAATAAATAGGCTTCGTGCTCTTTTCATCATCCCATACTCATTATGAAAGTAGTAAATAACCGTAAAAATCCTACTGCCGATTTTTACTTTGTTGCAGAAAGCAACAATGTTTCAGAAAAGAGCCTTCTTAAAAAAGAAGAAGTAACCAACATTTTATTTTAAAATTTGTGAATTTTTTATTTTTTTATTGAATTGTAATCGTTTGCATGGTATATTCTTTGATATTAACACAGTGTAAACTATGAATTACTTCGTGTTAACTTTATACAGAAATGATGATTATCAAAATTTAAAAGGAGAGTAATATGAAAGCGATAATGATTATGTTTGATTCACTGAACAAAAGGATGCTTCCTAATTATGGATGTGATTGGATACATGCACCCAATTTTAATAGACTTTCAGATTTAACAGTTACATTTGATAATTTCTATGCAGGAAGCCTGCCGTGTATCCCAGCAAGAAGAGAGCTTCACACCGGAAGGTACAATTTTTTGCATAGAAGTTGGGGACCCCTAGAGCCATTTGATGTTTCAATGGTGGAGTTGCTAAAGAAACATGGAATGTACACGCACCTTACAACCGACCATAATCACTATTTTGAGGATGGAGGCGCTACTTATCATAATAGATATAATTCTTGGGAATTTGTAAGAGGTCAAGAAGGTGATCATTGGAAAGGGCATGTAAAAGATCCAAACATTCCTGAAAGTGTTACAAGTAATAAACTTGGAGATTTATGGAGACAAGATTGGATTAATCGCCAATATATGGATTCTGAAGAAAAACATCCTTTGAAACTAACATTTGAAAAAGGAATCGAATTTATACACACCAATAAAGATGCAAGCAACTGGTTCTTGCAAATTGAAGCATTTGATCCACATGAACCTTTTTTTACACATAAGAAATATAAAGACCTTTACCCACATCAATATGAAGGAAGACATTTTGATTGGCCTGATTATGGGAAGGTTGCTGAGCAGCCGGAGGAAGTACAGCATGTTATTTTTGAATACGCTTCCTTAGTTAGTATGTGTGATGAATATTTAGGAAAGGTAATAGATCTCTTTGATTTATATGATCTATGGAAAGATACATTACTAATTGTAAATACTGACCATGGTTTTATGTTAGGTGAAAAAGAGTGGTGGGGAAAAAATATTCAGCCTTTTTACAATGAAATTGTGAACGTTCCCTTTTTTATATGGGATCCTCGCTATGGAGTGAAAGGTGAACGCTCTGATACATTGGTTCAAACAATAGATATAGCTCCAACTCTTTTAGATTTCTTTAATGTCACAATTCCTGATGATGTACAGGGAAAACCATTAGGACAAGTAATTCAATCTAAAAAGAAAATAAGAGAGGCGGCTCTTTTTGGGGCACATGGAGGGCATATCAATATTACAGATGGAAAATACGTATATATGAAGGCTCCTGTAAATCCTGATAATAAACCGCTATACGAATATACGTTAATGCCAACACATATGCACAACATGTTTAGCATGGATGAACTTTCCGACATTGAATTATCGGAACCATTTACGTTTACTAAAGGGAACCGAGTGATGAAAATAGGAGCAAGTACTTTTTTGAACCCTTATTTACACGGTACTCTGTTATTTGATCTGGAAAGCGATCCTCTGCAAAACCAATGTATTGAAGATTTTGAGATCGAAGTAGGAATGATTAAGAAAATGGCCGATTTAATGAGAGAATCAGATGCCCCAATTGAGCAATTTGAAAGAGTAGGTATCCCGAAGAATGGGGTTATTACATCAGATGAAATAAAGAAACAAAAAGAAACTCGGGATGAATATTTTAATTTTAATCTAGGTTTAGGTGAAGTGTGGAATAAAAAAGGTAAAACTGCCTTTCTTGCCCTGCTTAACCTTACTCCTAAACATAATAAACAGCAAATCAAGGAATTTTTTAAAAGCCATATTCAACAAAAAGGGATTAAGGAGGTGACCGAACAAAAAGTATTAGAATTTGTGGACTGTCTTGGTGAAAATGGTGAAAAAATGCAAACATTCCCCCATTTATTTGTTAACTAAATGGGGGAATGTTTGCATGCAACAGCAAACTTTAAAAGTGGGAGAAAAAAATAAAGTGGAGAATAATCAGCGGGATATTCCATTCAAAGACATGGTTGGATATTCATTTGGGGCTTTTGGGTTTATGCTCATGTTTATGACTGTGACAACTTATTTGATGTATTTCTATACTGATATAATGGGAATAAGCGCGGCAGCTGCCGGTACCATTTTTCTAATTGCGCGTTTGATAGATGCATGCTTCGGTCCGATTGTCGGTACAATTGCAGATAGAACGACTTCAAAACACGGAAAATACAGACCTTTTATGTTATGGTGTATAATTCCTTTTGCTTTAACAGGAGTCTTAATGTTTACAGTCCCAGATTTTTTGGGGAATGGCATGTCCCTTGTTATTTATGCAGGTGCAACTTATATCCTATTTGATCTTGCTTATTCATTTGGTAATATTCCATATTTGTCGATGGCAGGATCAATGACCTTTGACCCGGATATAAGGACTCATTTACTTTCAACTAAATCAGTAGTTAACAAAATTTCATCTATAGTTGCAACATCTTTAACTCTGCCTTTAGTTCATATGTTTTCTGACCCAAAATCAGGATTTTTTTATACAGCAATCATTTACTCCATTATCGCTGCAATTGGAATATATATTGCCTTTAAAACCACGAAACCTTATGCAAATGTTGGGGTGGTTGTAAAAAAGAGCGAAGATAAATTAAAGAATCGACAGCTTTTTACAGCGATTGTAAAAAATAATCAGCTTCTATCGGTTGTTGTTTCATTTTTAATTACTTCAATAACAAGTGCTATAATGGGCCCAGCGGGAATCTATTATATGACATATAACGTCGGAAAGACTGAATTAATTAGTTTGTATATGTTGATAGGAACGTTTTCACCTTTAGTAGCTGTTCCGGTCGTATCTTTATTCACAAAAAAGTTTGAGAAGAAAACATTCCTTTTAACTGGTTACCTGATGTCAGCTTTGGGTTCATTATTTTTATATTTTACACCATACGAAAGTGTTTTCTTAATCTTGGCATCGCGTTTTTTAGCCGGAGTGGGATCCGGACTTGTCGGAATTTTAATATTTTCTATGATCGCAGATTGTGTAGATTTTGGTGAATGGAAAACAAAAATACGTGTTCAAGGACTGACTTTTGCAATATCCGTGTTTTTCCAAAAAACAGGAATGGCAATTGGAGGATGGTTGTTGGGAATCTTATTAACGTTTATAGGTTATGTCCCACATAAAGAGCAAACTACTTTTTCACTAGAAGGTATACTTGCCCTAAATTCATGGGTTCCAGCTATTATATTTACACTAGGAATCTTCGTTATGTTCCCATACAAACTTTCTAAAAAGAAGTTAATTGAAATAAGGGAAGAAATTGATCAAAGGAATATTTAATTGAACCGGTTGTCAAAGATGATCGTGCGAATACAGCTAATAAAATGCTTCAAAAGATAACTGATAAGCGCTAAGAGTAGTATATTTACTTTTTTCTCTGTCGACGAATCATTCTTTTAGACTTTAAATTATTAGGGGGTAAAGCATGAAACAGCCGAATATTTTATTGATTACAACTGATTCCCAAAGATGGGATACATTATCATGCATGGGGAGTTCTTTTGCAATTTCACCGAATTTAGACAGATTAGCACATGAAGGGATTTTATTTGAACAAGGTCACACTTCTTCTCCAGTTTGCTCACCTGCTAGATGCAGCTTATTAACGGGCTTACATACACCAATTCACGGATGTGTAGAAAATGGATTCCAAAGATATGAACATTTTCCAACCCTTCCAGACCGTTTAAAGGAAAAAGGTTACCATAATATAATGGTTGGAAAAACCCATTTCGGCCGTATACCAGATACTTTTGATGTTCAGCATCTAGTTGGTGAGAAGTTTAGCAATGCGATGGATTGTTACGGTGAGTATATACAAATACATGGCTATAATCGTGTAAGTGAGTATCCCAATCCGATCCCGGAGGAACTATTTATCGAATCCTTTATTGTAGATAAGACTATTGAAGAAATAGAAAAATACCAATTGGAAAACGAAAAACCATTCTTTGCGTTTTGTTCAATGATTAGTCCGCATGAGCCAATTGATCCACCTGGAAAATGGGCTGAATTATATGAGGATGTGGAACTGCCCGAACTAAATTATTCTGAAGGGGAGATTGCTGTTCTTCCTGAACAAATAAAAGCATTACTAGGTTTTTCAGATTATGATCCAGGACAACCTTTGTCACAAGAAGTTAAGATCCAGGATCTATATGAATCTCATGGTGCAATTTTGCACAAAGGAATTTTAGATAAAGTGAATCAGCTTCGTAAATTGTATTATGGATTAGCGGCTTATTGCGATGAGCAAGTAGGAAAACTATTACGTTTTTTAGATAAATCAGGATTGCGAGAGAATACTCTAGTTATCTTTACTTCTGATCATGGTATTCAATTATATGATCACGGCTTTAATGATAAGCATAATTATTATGATGCTTCCTGGAGAGTTCCGTTTATTATGAGTATGCCAGGAACGTTGCCTTCAGGAAAGCGTGAACAATTTGCCATATGGAATGATATTGCGCCGACAATATTGGGAGCAGCAGGAATTCAGAGTGATACGATGCAGGGGCTAGATTTATTTACCCCATTAAAACAAGGGAAACCTTCACCACGTCGATGTGCTGTTGCAACTCTCTTTAAATCAGCGGCATTAGCAACAGCCAGTTGGAAGTTAGAATATTACTTTGATGAAGGGAAGGGGAGACTATTTGATCGAAAAAATGACCCTTTAGAAAGAAATGATTTATACAATTCGGAAGAGTATTCTGAAATTCGAAATGAATTGGTTCATGCATTATTATCTTGGCGAGCGGATATTATGGATTTAAAATTCTATCATGATTCTGCAAATGTATTCCAAAAACAGATAGCTGTATATGAAGAAATGGTGAAGCCTGAGTTAAAAAATACCATTGCGCCTGTAGCGAGAAGAGCTACTGCTGCAATTAATTCCATAAAAGGTTGGGAAGCTGAGGAAAGGTTAAATCAAAAAGTAGACCAAATAGAAGATTCCAGAAACAATCATTTTTTAGAAATATAGAATTTTTGGGTTCTAATGGAAGAAACAGTTTATCTTAGATAAATCGATTTTTTGATTGGCAAGATTATGGGAAAGTCACCAGTTTAAAATGGTCCATGAATGTATGTGCTATGAAAAAAAGCTAGTGTAATAGAAGGGGCATACGGTCCAGCTGACCACATGCCCTATATGTTTTTTAATACGCCCCCTTAGGACGAAATAACAATAAAAAGGTTTTTAAAATAATTTTTATATCATTTAAAATAGAGCGGTTCTGAATATACATCAAATCCAACTCAACCATTTCTTCAAAGCTTACCTGATTCCTGCCACTGATCTGCCATAACCCTGTACAACCAGGAGTGACAAGCAGCCGTTGTTTATCATAAGGACTGTAATTTTGAACTTCATGTGGCAATGGGGGTCTTGGACCAACAAGACTCATATCTCCTTTGATGATATTACAAATTTGGGGCAGTTCATCGATACTCATTTTACGAATGAATCTTCCGACCTTAGTCAATCGCGGATCGTTTTTCATTTTGAACATCGCCCCAGAAACCTCATTATACTGAAGCAACTGCTTTAATTTTTCTTCCGCATCCGGCACCATTGAGCGAAATTTATACATATAAAATGGTTTTCCGTTTTTCCCGATACGTATTTGCTTAAAAAAGATCGGCTCTCTCGGATTCTCCAACTTTATTAAACAAGGAATAATTATAAATAATAATAAAAAAAGAACGAACCCCATGAATGCGCCAATAATATCCATCCATCTTTTAGCTAATAAATACCCTTTCCTTTCATTCATAAAAATCGTTCTGGAGGAATCTGTATGAATAGGTTCCAATTCTCTCCCCCCTCGTCTAGATTGCTATATTTTTATGGAGAAAAAATTTTTAAGAAACGGCTTTTATCACATGTTGCAGTAAATTAATTAGCTCATGCACCTACTGGATATCTTTTTGCATAGGCTGTAAAGAGGTGATCATGTGAAACTGAATCGCTTAATATTCCTTTTTCGTTATTACCCAACAAAACACCCCAGAAAATATATTAGTATGGTCATTGGAATCAGTGGTTCCTTGATCGGCTATTATTTATGGAAGGATCATTTTCCTTTCCTTTCAAAAAATGATTTAGAATATACACTTTATCTTTTTATCCCAAGTTCAATTGCCATCATATCGGCATTATTTTATAAAACATATTTAATGTATTTGGCTGTCGTATTGAGTTTACCAATTGCACACCATCTGGTCTTTATCAATTATGTTCCTCTTGTTTGCTACTTAATTTCCGCTCTTTTAGGTTCGACGAAATCGTTAACGAAAAAAGATAAAGAGGAATTAGAAAAAATCATTACAGAGCAAGTTGAATGGATTGAACGAGAAACGAAAGAAAAGTTGAGAGTAGCAGAAATACTAATGGAACAACATCCCTCCCAATCAACGACGTACATGATTGACAAAACATACCAAATTAATTTACCCACTGCCATATATATTAAGGGAAACTATGATTTTTATTTGAAGACGAAAGGAGCCCCCTTTGCCAATACTTATCGATTAGGCATCTTCTACGTGCTTACAAGAACAAATGGAATTTGGGATTTAAAACAAACGATTGGAGATGTCACCCTCTATACATTTAAAGGGACGATGGAAACAGGGGAATATATCGGAAATCATCATTTTGGATATATGGGAAAAGCAGCTGGATTTAACTGCAGGGTGTTGCGGATCGCCGCAGGAATGTATCAAGTATACTCAGGAACCTCTCATTGGAAATATATATTTTCTTATTATGACAATCCAGATGATTCAAAAGCCATTCAAGATGGGTGTGCAGATTATGATATGGGGTACCGGTTTTAATATCGTTGAATATTACTCTTTCAGGACCAATTGGGGTCCTTTTATTTTTTAAACAAACGTTTGATTAAGAGAATTTTCCTCATATGTTTTTCGCAAAGAAAACTATAGTATGATACAATCGTTTCAGCATAAAATCGGTTAGTAAAGGAAGAAACTCATGAAAATTCAGCTACCAGTCCAAAAAAATGATTATATAGATGTCACGTTTGTCGATTTGACCCACGATGGGAATGGGGTGGCCAAGGTCGAAGGCTATCCAATCTTCGTTCCAGACGGTCTGCCAGGTGAAAAAGCAAAGATTAAAGTGATTAAGGTGAATAAAGGCTATGGTTTTGGCCGTTTAATCGAGCTGTATGAGGCAAGCCCGGATCGTGTTGAACCTGAATGTCCGATCTATAAGGAATGCGGTGGCTGCCAACTTCAGCATTTAAGCTATGCAGGCCAATTAAAAGCGAAACGAAAACAGGTCGAGGATGTCCTGCAACGAATCGGCAAGCTTGAAAATGTCCTTGTTCATCCAGTTCTCGGAATGGAAGACCCATGGAGATACCGCAACAAAGCTCAGGTTCCTGTAGGTGAAAGAGAAAGCGGCTTAATCGCTGGATTCTATCAAAATCGAAGCCACGAAATTATCGACATGGAAGCCTGTCTCATCCAACAGGAAAAAAATGATGCAGTCGTTCAAACCGTAAAACAAATCTGCGAAAAATACGGCGTCCGTGCTTATCATGAACAAACCCATAAAGGAACACTACGTCACATCATGGCCCGTTACGGAATGAAAACAAACGAAATCATGGTCGTCCTGATCACACGAACAGCAGACCTACCAAATAATAAAGCAATTATAGAAGAAATAACAGCCAAAATTCCAAACGTAAAATCAATCGTTCAAAACATTAATAGCAAACGTACAAACGTAATTTTCGGCGACGAAACAAAGGTACTCTGGGGAGAAGAAGTCATTTACGACTACATCGGCAACATCAAATTCGCCATCTCCGCCCGTTCTTTTTATCAGGTCAATCCAGAACAAACGAAGGTTCTCTATGACCAAGCCTTAAAATACGCAAACCTAACCGGAAACGAAACCGTAATTGACGCTTACTGCGGCATCGGTACGATCTCCCTATTCCTCACTGAAAAAGCCAAAAAGGTGTACGGAGTTGAAATCGTTCCAGAAGCTATTGAAGATGCAAAACGAAACGCCGAACTAAACGGAATTACCAACGTAGAATTTGCCGTAGGGGAAGCTGAAACTGTTATTCCTAAATGGTATGAAGATGGAATCGTTGCAGATGTTTTAGTTGTAGATCCACCACGAAAAGGTTGTGATGAGAAACTATTGCAAACGATTATTGAGATGAAACCGAAGAAGGTTGTGTATGTGTCTTGTAATCCAGCGACATTGGCAAGGGATTTACGGATATTGGAAGATGGGGGATATCGGACGGTTGAAGTACAGCCGGTGGATATGTTTCCGCAGACTACACATTGTGAGGCTGTTGCGAAAATAGTTTTAAATGAGGAGGCAGAGATCTAATAGGTCTCTGTTTTTTGTTTTGAATATGTTTTTGTTAAGTTTTCGAGTGAGATTATGGGAAAATCTTTACAAAATAAACATTATTATACTAAGTACTTATGTTTAGGATTAATAGTGGTGAACCGTACCATAAGTAAATGAGGTTTTTATTATAGAATATTTCATAATTGATGTAAAATTAATATCACCAGAACCGCCCCCATAGCAAAGTGAGAGTGATGAAAATATGATTGATATCAGCAAAATTATTCAAGGGAAGAATCTGACAGAATTAGAAGTCCGAATTGTACAATATATAATTACTAACATAGACACTGTTTTGCAAGAGGGGGTCCGTAAGATAGCGAAGGAAAATTTTACCTCACCTGCGACGGTGATTCGCCTGTCAAAAAAATTAGGCTATGCCGGATTTGTTGATATGTATTATCAGCTCCTGCCTCTCGTCAAAAAAGCGGATTTACCCCAAAGTGGCGTGATCGAAGATCTCTTGGAGATTAGTGAGAAGGATTTGTTGAACCATAATTCGGTGAAAGATGTTCAAACATTTATACATAATGTACTAAATCTCCGTCAAAGTTATATTTTCATTTATGCTACTGGCTTTTCAGCTATTGCAGCTGAGTACTTGTATAAAAAATTATTGGTATTAGGTAGAAAAACGATATTTGCGAGTGGAACGGATTCTATAGGCGTATTCGAAAATAATCTGGAAGATATCGGTGCCTTAGTCGTTATCTCAAAATCAGGCGAAACACAGCTTATCATCGATAAATTACA
Source organism: Heyndrickxia sp. NPDC080065 (assembly GCF_050281185.1). Taxonomy (NCBI): domain Bacteria; kingdom Bacillati; phylum Bacillota; class Bacilli; order Caryophanales; family Bacillaceae; genus Heyndrickxia; species Heyndrickxia sp. NPDC080065. The sequence continues at coordinate 71,784 of NZ_JBNNWS010000009.1, forward strand.
TGCAGCCAAAGAGCATCACATTTTTACGGTGTCGTTCACGAAAGAAACAGAAAATCGGATCGCGGGGCTTTCCGATATAAATTTTAAAATCATCGACCATAATAAACTGGACGACCGAAACATGCTGTCGAACAGCTTTTTTCCTGGCCTAATGCTGATGTTTGAATTTATCGTCAAGTATTATGTAGAAACGTTAATAACTAAAAATAATAGGAACGAGTGAAACGTGTTTCAAAGTGTGAAACACGTTTTTTATCTTGTTGAATCTATCGACTATAAAACGGTTACAGTGTATTCTAAACCTGTCGACAAAAACGAATACGAATACAGGAAGGGGGAAGGCAAAATGAAAACGAAGCTCATGGAGGCCATGCAGCGCTTTTCAAAAGCGATGTTCATTCCAATACTTATTTTGCCGATTGAGGGTATTTTAATTGCATTTGGAAATTTATTTACCAATCCAAAGTTAATGGAAGTCTTTCCATTTTTAGATAATCCGATTACCACCGGATTTGGGACAATCTTGACTGGATCATTGGTTTCGATTCTCGTCAACTTGGGACTCATTTTTTGTGTCGGTATAGCAGTCGGTTTGGCGAATAAAGAAAAAGCGATCGCTGGATTTACCGCTTTATTAGGCTATTTGGTATTTGTAAATGCCATGAATAAATTTATGCAGCTCAGCGGGATTCTTTATGAAGGAGAATCCTTGCAGGGAACCGGACAAACGATGGTCTTGGGTGTGCAAATTCTTGATATGGGCGTGTTCCTGGGACTCATTCTTGGGATTGTAACCGCTATTGTCCATAACAAATTTATTGATAAAGAATTTAAAGGCGCGTTTCAAATCTACGGCGGATCACGATTTGTCTTTATCGTACTTATTCCAGTTGTTGTGTTATTATCCGTTGCGCTTACGTTTATTTGGCCATTTTTCCAATCTGGAATTAACAGTCTTGGAACTCTAATCCAACATAGCGGAAGCTTCGGAATTTTCTTATACGGGGCATTGGAACGTTTATTAATACCAACTGGGCTACACCATTTAATCTATACGCCGTTTCTATATACATCATTGGGTGGTGTTGCAGAGATTGGCGGGCAAGTATACGAAGGGGCAAGAAATATTTACTATGCGGAAATTACCGATCCAACTGTAAAAGAGCTTTCCGCAAGCGTGATCTGGGATGCCCGAGGAATTCCAAAAATGTTTGGTTTAATTGGTGCATGTTTGGCCATGTACCACACGGCAAAGCCTGAAAACAAAGGCAAGGTAAAAGCCATTTTAATACCGGCCGCAGTTACATCATTTATTGCAGGTGTTACAGAACCAATTGAATTTTCATTCCTGTTTATCGCACCATTGTTATTTGTAGCTCACGCTGCTTTAAGTGGTTTAGGTATGGTAGCGTATCATCTATTGGATGTCCGAGCCATTGGCCCGAATGGAATGATTGATTTTCTATTGTTCAATGTTCCGCTTGGAATTGAAAAAACACATTGGCCAATGTATATCTTAGTAGGATTACTATCCTTTGCTGCTTACTATATGGTTTTCCGCTTCCTCATCGTGAAGTTTAACTTTAAAACAATCGGAAGAGAAGATGAAGACGAAGAGACCAAATTATATTCGAAGAAAGAATATGAAAAGAAAGGTAAAGGAATTGTTGGTACTCCCGAGCCGCAAGTCGATCAAGGAATTGCCCCTGTAATCGTAAATGCATTGGGCGGAGCAAACAATATTAATACGGTAACAAATTGTTATACAAGACTTCGATTAACAATTGAGCACCCGGAAAAGGTTGACGAAGAAGTGTTGATAAAGCAAACCGGTGCGAGCGGAGTTGTTATTAAAGATAAAAATGTTCAGGTTGTCTATGGCTTACAGGTGACGAATATTCGAAAAGTTGTCGAAGGCTACCTAGGGTTAAGAACAGACGAATAAATGCACAACAAAGAAACTAAAGATTATAAGAAGGGAATGGAGAGCATGAAAAAATTCTCAGTCGTTATTGCAGGCGGAGGAAGTACCTATACACCGGGGATTGTCATGATGTTATTGGATAATCTCGATCGTTTCCCGCTTCGAAAATTAAAATTATATGATAATGATGACGAAAGACAAGCGGTATTGGGAGAGGCAATTGATATTGTCCTAAAAGAAAAAGCGCCGGAAATAGAGTACTGTTTTACAACCGATCCGGAAGAAGCGTTCACAGATGTAGACTTCTGTTTTGCCCATATCCGTACTGGAAAGTATGAAATGCGCGAAAAAGATGAAAAAATCCCTTTAAAACATGGTGTCGTAGGCCAGGAAACATGCGGACCTGGCGGAATTGCCTATGGGATGAGAAGCATCGGTGATATGATCGAGATGATTGATTTAATAGAAAAATACTCACCGGACTGTTGGATGTTAAACTATTCCAATCCTGCAGCGATTGTTGCGGAAGCTTGCCGGGTTCTTCGCCCAAATTCAAAGGTATTGAATATCTGTGATATGCCAGTAGGAACGCTACGCAGAATTTCGCATATCATCGACAAAGAGCCACAAGATTTAGAAGTGCGTTATTTTGGGTTAAACCACTTTGGCTGGTGGACAAGCGTTAAAGATAAAGAAGGCAATGAATATCTGCCTCAAATTCGCGACTATGTGGCAGAGCATGGTTATCTTACTCAAAAAGAAGTGGATACCCAGCATACAGATGCAAGCTGGCAGGATACACATAAAAAAGCAAAAGACTTGTTAGCAGTTGATCCAAGATTCCTGCCAAACACCTATTTAAAATATTACCTCTACCCTGATTATGTGGTAGAACATTCGAATCCAGAATACACAAGGGCCAATGAAGTTATCGATGGCAGAGAAAAGACGGTTTTTTCAACAGCTAGAACCATCATTGAAAGAGGAACAGCAGAAGGCTGTGAATTTGAAATGGGGGCTCACGCAACTTTTGTCGTTGACCTTGCCTGTGCAATTGCCTTTAACACGCACGAAAGAATGTTGTTGATTGTCGAAAACAATGGCACTATTGCCAATTTTGATGACGATGCCATGATAGAAGTACCATGTATTGTCGGAAGCGACGGTCCAGAGCCATTAAGTCAAGGAAAGATTCCTGAATTCCAAAGAGCGTTAATGTACCAGCAGGTAACGGTTGAAAAATTAGTCGTACAAGCCTATATCGAGGGTAGCTATCAAAAATTATGGCAGGCTTTAACACTCTCAAAAACAGTACCAAGTGCAAAAGTAGCAAAAGAAATTTTGGACGATTTAATTGAAGCTAATAAAGGGTACTGGCCAGAATTAAACTAATTACAGATGATTGAAAGTAAAGGCGAAAAAAGTGAAGAGCTTTTTCGCCTTTTACTACGGATGCCAAACCAATTGGAGGAGAGCGGAATGTTTAAGAAGCTGTTTGGAAAAAAAGAGACAACGATGACCATCGTGTCTCCGATCACTGGAAAAGTGGTCAAAATTGAAGATGTTCCCGATCAGGTGTTTAGTCAGAAAATGATTGGAGATGGAATCGCGATTGAGCCTGCTGAAGGAGTAGTTGTCGCTCCGATGGACGGAGAAGTCGTACAAATTTTCCCAACAAAACATGCTGTTGGAATTCGTGGTAAAGATGGCTTAGAAATTTTGATACATGTCGGTATGGAAACCGTTGCCATGGAAGGGGAAGGCTTCAATGGCCATGTAGTACAAGGTGATCAGGTAAAAGCAGGTGACAAACTTGTTACCTTCGACTTGAATCTGGTCAAGGAAAAAGCCGAAAGTATCATTTCGCCTGTTGTGATCACAAACTTTGAAGCAGTTGTCTCTTTAACAAAAACAGAAGAAATAGCAGTAACTCGTGGTGAATCTGTTTTGTTACAGGTGAAAATGAAATAGGAAGCATCTCCTTTCCTTCCTGAAACATTAGAAAAATACCAAAAGCTTAGCTAAGGTAAGATAGAAATTTATGTTGTTACTGTTAACGTAAAAACAGGGGATTATCATTAAAGACATAATAAGGGAGAGATTAGAATTGTATAAATTCCTTCTCTCCTTTTTATTGTTCCTATTACAGATAAATTAGATAAAAACCTCATTTAGATGCGTTACGGTGAACCGTACCATAAGTAAAAGAGATTTTTATGTTAAAGCTTAATTAATATATAATCGGCTAATATTTTTTTTCATATATAAGTTAAATAAACTTAAAAATATATGCCTATTGCTAAAAATATTGATACTACGTCCAGAAAATAGACACAGATTTTCTGCCGCGCTTTTGCTTGGTGGCCTTCATAAAAAAGTTTAATCTTTTTTATGAAGGTAAAATCAAGCTGCAGAATTTCCATTTTTATTCAGTTCATTATATATCCACCACATAATAATGGCATCAAATCTTACGGAGTAGTAAGCATATAAAAAATACAGATAACGATTTTGCGAAAATTTTTCCACCTAATTTGAATCAACTGTTAAAGATGATGCATCAGGTTTTACACCATTTTGTAAATCTGCAATGCTCAAACCAAAATCCATTTGCAAGTGAGGGTAGTCTTTAAATTTAGGCCAATCACCACCCCAAGTAAACCCTAGTTTTTTTGCTAAATCCACAACTTCGTACCAATCTGGTTTGCTATTCTTATTCCCGTCATATTTCATATCCCAAATAATTTTTCCCGAAGGGGTTTTTAACGCAAAATCAACGGCAAGCCCATAATTATGATAAGATTCGCCTCCTTTTGCATTCGTTACAATATTTCCACTAACTGTCCTGCCTTTTTGATAAAGTTGATCTTGATCTTTCGCACTTCGGAAACCATCCGTAATAACGACCGTTATTCCTTTTTTAGCAGCTTGCTGGATTAATTGATTTGTTCGTTCCTTTACAATCGGATTGAGCTCAGTTGGTATAGTAATTGAATGATTTTTATTCGAGGGTTTATTTGATTGTAAATATTGTATATAGAGGACTCCGATGATTACGAAGCAAATGATTAACAAAAAATTTCTATTTCTCTTTTTCAAAAATAATATTCCTTTCCGAATTTCAATTGTCATTATTTAATGACGAATATCAAAGTCTTAATGTTTCATGATTTTGTTTAACAGATCTATATCAGTCTTTCATCCTAGATATTTATGAGAATGAGAAAATAATGTTAGTAATTATTCTAGATGTATCATATCATTTTTCAGTAATCCATTACGGACTGAAGATAACACCAACTGTCCTTAAGGGTTAATTTTTTTGGTAAAATTAGAGATGATATGATCATTATAATTGATTACTAAACAATCGGAGTGAACGTAGATGGAGATTCGAGATTTATTTGAGCTAGAAAATGATACGACTTTCCAACAGCTCAATCAGCAAGTGAATTCGTTTAATACATTAAAAATCTTAAAATTAGAAAACCATGAAATCCGTCATTCGAATATTTTAGCGTGGTTGTTAAATCCGAAAGAAAATCATAGTTTACGTGACTATTTTATTCGTAAAATGATTGAACATCTCATATTAATAGATGAAAACAGCAGTAATCCACAATATGAAACAGTTGGTGAAATTCTTAACCACTCTTTAATGGATAGCCACATATATCGTGAGGTTAAAACAGATAAGAACCGATTTATCGATTTAGTTATTGTGAATCAACAGTTGAAATTCATCCTTCTAATTGAAAATAAATTTTATTCCACTGAATCGAAAAATCAATTGGATGATTATTTATATTTTATCCAACAAATGTTTGGGGATTTTACAATAATCCCAATTTACTTAACTCTGAATGGAGAAGAACCTTCTAATCAACAATACTTTATCCTTACTTATGAGCGTATCGAATCAATTTTACATACCATTCTTATGTTATATCAGGATCAATTAAGTGATAATGTTTATAAATTTATTGAAGATTACGACCAAATATTAAAGGAAAAGTTTTATCCAAATCAAGATCAAATAGTGCAAGCAATAGATATATACCGCAATCATAAAGCGACAATTGATACACTATTCGAAGAAACGTCAATGCTTAATAAACAATTGCAATTTGAATCAGGGTATCAATTTGAATTCATAATGAAGTATCGAAATACAATCAATTATATTTTCAAACATGGGCAAAACATCTTATCGTATAGTTTTGAACAATTCGTTCAACAACAGTTTGAGGAAGAGGTCCTTTATAATGCACATCCAACGATTCCGAATTTATTCCCACCTGAATGGAATCCTATAAGTCACATACAATTACGGGAACCAAGCTATTGGTTAGGAAAAGGATTAATTGTTTGGTTTGAACAGACAAATGATAATCGTTTATGTCTGATTGCTGAAGTGGGGCCAATAGAATATACAGCCCGTCTTTGGCTGCTTGAACAATTAGAAAAAATCGGGTTGTCGTTTAAAGAAACATCAAAAATAGAAAAAGCACGTCGTACGAGATTCTTCTCTAAAAAGATCGATATCAATAAATGGGATGATATAAGCGAGCTTACACAAGCAATGCTAGATTTATATAATAGTTCGGAATTTGTTTTATTGCGGAAACAAGTAGCTGCAATATTAAATAATGAGAATCCGGTAAAAGAAGAACTAACTAAACCTGTGGAAATTTCCACTTTAAATGAAACAAAAATACAAATTCAAAATGCATTTAGAAAGTGGATGGAATCTAAAGAAATCCCTGAAAATCATTATCGTGTAACTTCACAAAATCTATCCTTTAAAATTCCTTTGTTTGATGCGTTCAAAGAGAAATTAGGAGAAACAAGAGAAAATTGGTGGTGGGATAATGGGCCATTTTTATTTTGGATGAAATTAAACCCAGATTCACTGTACTTTACGTTAGAAATTGGTCCGATTGAAGCAGATAAACGCGTCCTGTTAATGGAAAATATTAAAGAAAAGGGCATTAAATTTAGCAAAAAAGGACTTACACTCGAAGCTAAATTTAATCGTATTCACTCTGAAACAATATCAATTGGAGGGTTAAAAGAATCAGGACTATTGAATGCTTTCAATGCTTTATATAACAACAAAGACTTGCAAAATATTTTAGAAAAGCTTCAAATGATTTATGATGAAACGGTTAGTAAAGTGGAGTGAATATTACAAATGTCAGTTGGTTAATGTAAGATTTGTTAAATTGACAGCAACTGCAGAATTTTTTACATGTGTGCTCCTTTTTACTAATGTTGCATCTTTTTTTGTGACTTGAATCATAATTTTTCCGAATTGGCAATGATATGCTTCAATATACTTTATACAATATTATACTTCAATTGAATTAAAAATTATAAACCCATGTAGAAGAGCACTGAAAAATAATACAGTGCTCTTTTATTTTTTCAAGATTATTGGCAATGGAAATGCAAAAATTGATTAATAACATTCCTAAAGGAATCAAAAAAGTAATCCTATTTATTTAAGGTGTTTGGTTGAGTAAAAAAGCTGAGAGTAAGAAGATTTCAAAGTGCACAACTCAAAACATGATAATTCTCCTCTCTGGTCTTTGATGATTTTAAAACGTTCATTCTAGACCTTCTACGTGGTTAACTATCATCAAGATGTACCCACTATCGATAGATTAGATAGGACTACACAGGGATAAAGTTAAAAACCAAGACTATTTACAGGTAAAAATCGAAAAACTAACTACCACTTCACATATTTATCAAAAAGCTCATCGTTAAATTGATCTGCCCCATCTACATTCGAGCTTTTAAAAACTGGAGGTTCAAAACCTTTTTTCACTAATTGCTGCAGGGTTTCAACAATGAGTGCTTGGGCTAGAAAACATCCAATTGCATCAGATGTTGCTCCAGAATAAATATCAGTATCTAGAATACGGAATCCTGCGTCGCCAATGACAGCACCATTATCGAGTACAACATCAGCAAGTTCATATAATTTTTTTCCACTCTTATGTCTTGAGGTAACATCTTTCGAATGTTTCATGCTTGTCATGGAAATGATCTTTGTGCCAATATTACGGGACTCTATGGCCATCTCTACTGGAACGATATTTCTCCCTGAATTTGAAACAATCATAATTACATCCTTGTTGGTTACTTGGTGCAAATTTAGATATGACTTACTTAGCCCTTCGACTCTCTCAAGGTAAGTACTTTTATTTGGACGTTCATGTAGCATTAGTTCAGGAGGTAAAATCGCTGTAACGAATGCTAGCCCGCCTGCACGATTATAGATTTCTTCTGCAATCATATGAGAGTGCCCTGAACCAAAGACATAAAATCTTCCTCCATTCATAATTGCCGCAGATATAAGGCTTGCCCCCTCAATAATTGCTTGTTCTTGCGTTTCTTGAACTTCGAACAGAATATTATTAAAAAACTTGCAGTAATCGGTAAATAATGATGTCATTGTTCGTTTCCTCCTTAAATAAAGATATATAAATTTATTCATTAAAACCTATTAAACTCTTTTGGCAGTTTCGTATCTGACCGTGAAACTTTTATTTAAATTTACCATCCATAACGATGAGGACCCCAGTTTTTTTCAATTATGGTTTGCTCGGCATATAGTAAAGTCTTTGAAGGTACATCTTTTTCTACTGCAACTCCAGATCCAATGATGCAATTACTGCCTACTTTAATCCCAGGCATATATAAGCTTAAAATACCTGTGCGTGTAAAATCTCCAAAGTAAACTGCATTTCCGAATTCCTCGGGAATTTCTTTACGACTGTTAACAATTTGAGTTTGAAGCTGGTCGTCAAAACGAGTAATGCCAACAGTGACTCCCGCAGCTATATCTGTTGATTCCCCAATAATTCCGAAAACTTCACCAAAATGAATAAAACTGACGTTATCAAAAGTAATACCTTTAAATTCTGCACAATGTCCAATCCGATTTTTATGTCCAATTACGCTGTCTGGTCCAATGCGACAAAAATTTTCTATCCGACAATGGGAACCAATTACTACATTTCCTTCGATCACGACGCCGTTATCTAGTGTGGTATAGTCACCAATTATGGCATTTCCTTTAATTGTTACATATTTACCTATTTTCACATGTTTACCAAGACTTACATATCCTTGGATATCTGCTGTTGAATGAATTTTACACGTCTCATGTATTTCATTTTTATCAAGTACTTTTGTCATTTCGGATATAGCTAGATGATTTGCCTGCATAAGGTGCCATGGTTTATCTATATCAATGACTCCGTTTGTTATCGGATAAGATGAAACATTGTATCCTTCTTCAATCAACCATTGTAAGCTTTGCTCTAACTCAACTTCCTGCTGTGGCATAACTCCAGTAGGTACACTTTTCATGAAGCCTGGATTATAGTTCAGCATTCTCTTAAGTACATTAGTATTTAAAGCAAAAGCCCCCATTACTCTTTCCTGTACATAATGTGGACGAGGATGTCCAAAAATATTTTCTATACGACGATCCTCTCCAATAGCGATTCCAAACCAATCCTGAGCGTGCTCGTTTTCTATTGGCTTTGATAAGATAAGGGCATCCAAAGTGTCTGATTGAACTTGATAAGCATTAATAAAACTACTTAAACGTTCTCGGGTTATAAATAGGTCCCCATAAAAAATAAAAAGTTTGTCATCCTGAAGGTCATGCACAACCTTTTCTAAAGAGTCTGCGGTCCCTTCTGTAGTTGAAATTTCAATTATTTCAATACCTTTAATCTCGCAAAGAAGGGATTTGATCCTACGTCCCAAATAACTTGTGGTAACAATAATTCGTTCAAAGGATAAACTCTTAAGATGATTTACTAAATGGACAATGTTTCCTTGGTTTGCTATTGGTAAAGCCGCTTTGGGCCAATATTCATTATATGGCCACATTTTTTTCCCTTTGCCTGCAGCTAGTATAATGGCTGTTTTCACAGTAATCACTCCATTTTTATTTAATCATTGATAATATTAAAATAAACCATTATAAACGACTAACTTAACATATAAATACCACCTCTCATAATTGGTATGTATCAATTTACTTTAAATAGTATGAGTTTTTGGTTATAATGTCAATAGAGTGATTTAAAATGTGGAGGAATGAAATTACATGAGCTTAAAAAAAATACCTTTATATAAACAATTAAAACAGAAAATAATCCAGAAGATTGAAAAGGGGGAGTTGAAACCTGGTGATGTGTTACCACCTGAGAGGGAGCTTGCGGAATTGTTTGAAATGAGTCGTGTGACCGTTAGACAAGCAATCTCAGAACTTGTTAATGAATATGTTCTCGTTCGGAGGCATGGAAGCGGAACTTATGTCGCCGAAAATAAAATTCCGCATGGAAAAAAATTAAAAAGCTTTAGTGAAGATATGAGTTTAAGAGGAATGATGCCTGGGTCTAAGATTTGTGAGAAAAATATTATTACAAACCCCTCAGCGAATATGGCTGCTGAACTAAAATCAGAGGGGAATTTGCTTATATTAAAACGTCTGCGATTAGCAGATCTCGAGCCCCTTGCGATTGAAACAAGTATGCTGCCAATTGAACGATTCCCCGGAATTGAAAATAGGAATTTTCAGAACGAGTCACTTTATAAAATTTTGGAAGATGAGTACAATATAAAAATTATAAAGGCTCAACAAAAAATAGAAGTGGGAATGCCGACTCCTCAGGAATCAGAATTACTTCAGATAAATTACACGATACCAGTTTTTCGATTAAGACAGGTAACTTTTGATCAAAATGATACTATTATTGAAATTGCTCATTCCGTTTATAGGGGAGATAGATATGATATTGAGACGGAAATTTATCGTTAATTACGGATCATGTATTGATCCGTTTTTTTCTTTTTAAAATAATTGACAAAATTTTTAGATTCCTATAGAGTTTTAATAAATTGGTATTTACCTTTATTGATATTGGTTTTTACCAAAAATACGGAGGTGATTTCTTATGTCAAATCAACTAAAGAAAAATGCAATTAGTCTTCCTGGTGCGATTGCGATGTCAATTGCAATAATGGCACCAGCTGCCGGAATGATGTTTGTTCCTCAAGTTGTAGCTCAGTCGGCAGGATCATCTGTTCCCTTGGTATATATCATTGCGTTGATTGGTTCACTTTTTGTTGCTAATACCATTGTACAATTTTCTAAGCGTATATCCCATGCAGGATCTTTCTTTGCCTACAATTCTGCCGGGCTAGGTCAAACTGTAGGGTTTTTATCAGGATGGTTACTTATGAGTGGATACTTTGTTTTTTACCCTCAGAACATTTTAGTTGCATCTTTTTTTAGTTCAAAGATTTTAACTGAACATCTTGGAATTAATATTCACTGGGGGGTATTTTCAATCTTTTTCATTTTGATTATCTGGTATTTATCAACACGGGGAATAAGTAGTTCCATGAAAGCTGATTTATATTTTGTAGGTGCGGAAATGCTAATAATCTTATTAGTGGTATTAGCTATTATTTTTCAGGGTGGAGCTGAAGGGCATACTTTTGATGTCATAACGATTAAAGGATCTCCTACTGGATGGAGTGGCATCTTTTTTGGAATGATTTTTGCCATGATGACATTCATGGGCTTTGAGTCAGCTGCTACGGTTGCAGAAGAAACCGCAAATCCTAAGAAAAACATCCCAAGGGCTATCTGGGGTTCGGTAATAGGCATGGGCCTGTTTTATATTCTAGTCACTTACGCAATGGCCATTGGATTTGGTCCTAATAACGGAGAGGAGTTTGCGCAATCTGTACTAGCTATGGATTATTTAGCTGCAACATATGTAGGGGATTGGTTAAGAATAGCAGTTGATATCGCCGGAATTGTAAGCGCTTTTGCTATTAGCCTTGCTCTAAATAATGCCACTGTTCGCGTAATTTATGCAATGGGTCGAGAAAATGTCCTCCCCAAGAAATTAGGAAAAACCCATGAACGATTTTCAACCCCAATTCATGCAATTAATGCTGTTGGTATATTTGCAACTCTTATTGCATTGACTATAGGTTTTATTTTTGGTCCATATCCGATTGGATATGGAGTATTGGGGTCGTTTGCAACCTTGCCTATTTTACTTCTTTATGTTCTTGCATCCGTTTCCTTGATGCGTTTTGTTAGAAAAAATCATCCGCTTGAATTTAGCTTGTGGTCACATGGAATCGCACCTTTAATCGGCGCTCTTGTGATGTTGTTGCCGATTTATGGTTCTATATTTCCAATACCAGCTTGGCCATATAATTTAATCTTATTGCTAGTTTTTATCTATATCCTTGTTGGCCTTTTAATAGGATTAGTCCTTAATCGAAAAACCAAAAGTCTTTTAAACAGTGTCGGTAAAGTTATGAGTTCGGATGAATCTTAAAATGTTTAGAAAAGGTGATATAAATGACAACATTATATGGAGTAGTAGATATTGGAGGAACTAAAACATTAATAGGTATTGCTACTGAAAATAAAATTATTGAAACCCGTTATTTAAAGACAAGTGATATAAAATCCCCCGAAATGCTAATAGATATTTTAGTGGAAGAATTCGATCTATTAATAGCGCTATCAAATTATAAAGATGGCATTTTAAAATCCGTAGGTATTAGTATTCCTGGACCACTAAATAGAGAAGAAGGAATCATTCACTTCACGGGTAATCTAAATTGGTCTAATTTTCGAATTGTTGAATACCTCCAAAAGAAGATGAATCAAATACCTATAATTATTGATGATGATGCCAATGCTGCAGGGATTGGGGAAGCAGTTTACGGTGCTGGGAGGGGCTATAAGAATCAAATATATGTAACGATCAGTACTGGTATTGGAGGAGCTATTATTATAGATAGACAAATTTATCGTGGGAGTCGGGATCTCGCTGGTGAATTAGGACATATAACAGTCGTACCAGACGGCCCACCGTGTTCCTGTGGAAATTTTGGATGTCTGGAAGCATTAGCGTCTGGAACTGCAATTACAAAAAGAGGTCAACAATTATTAATTCAGGAACAATCGGTAATTTTATCTAAATTAACCGGTAAAAAAACATTAACAGCCGAAATGATCTTTGAAGCAGTAAGACAAGGAGATAAAGCTTGCTACTCGATAATCGAACAAGTTTGTAGATACTTGGGTATTGGCCTAGCTAATCTAGTTCAAATTTTCAACCCTGAAGCTATCATTTTAGGAGGAGGTATTATGAATCAATCGAGCCTTTTGATTCCTAAAATTGAAACCGAAATGAAGCTACGTCTATTTAAAGTACAACAAGGGCGTGTAAATATTGAAATAGCTTCTCTTAATGGACAAAGTGGTTTATGGGGAGCTTTGCATCTTGCTAAAAATCATAATACCGCTATAGAGGTAGAGCAAACATGTCGTATTTAATCATTAATGCAGATGACTTTGGTCTTTCAAGAGGAGTAAATTATGGGATTATTGAATCCCATAAAAACGGGATTGTAACATCAACAACATTGATGGTTAACATGCCTGCTGCTGAACATGCTGTAAATCTAGTAAAAAATTGCCCTTCTTTAGGAGTTGGTGTTCACTTAAACCTTACCGCTGGTAAACCTATTCATACCAATGTTCCATCATTAATTAATGATAGGGGATATTTTCATCATAATAGAGATCTTTTAAAAAAAGGGAATTGGATGGATTTAGAAAAAGAACTTAGGGCACAGATAGAGTATTTTTATACACTCGGATTAGAACCAACACACATAGATACACATCACAATATACACGCAAATGAACCGATTTCTTCTATTGTTGAAAGTATTTCTAAAGAGTATGTGCTACCAGTTCGTCAACTAACAAATACAAATAAATCAAAACAAATACCTGAGTTTTGTTCTGATTTTCATAAAGATAATGCGACATATGAAACACTAGTTAGTATCTTCAAACGTGTTCAAAAAAGTCCAATAGAAATGATGTGTCATCCAGGTTTTATAGATGAAACACTATTAAATCTTAGTTCATATAATCTTCCACGAATCCGAGAATTATCTATACTAATAGATAACAAGACAAAAGAAGCAGTTAATAAATACGATATTCAGTTAAAATGCTATAAGACATTTTGTCCATCATCATTTATGGATTTACGTTGATCTTTTTGAATACTAGTTTAGTGATCGGAAAATCACAGGCTTAGCTTAATTTTGATAATTAATTTCTCTAAAAAAATTAAACTTATGTTCAATAAACTACCCCTTCTTATATGCCGTCCTTTGTGATGGCTCTTTTCATATCGAAATTTGCTTAACATGATAACGAAGGGATAGGTATTAAACCAAAAGGAAAGCACATATTTGGACTAGTAAAGGTTGGAGAACGAGGACAAATTGTGATTCCTAAAAAATCTAGAGAGATATTTAATATTGGCCCAGGAGACAGTTTGTTGGTTCTAGGAGATGAGTCCCAGGGAATTGCGATTGTCAAAAACGAGGTTTTACCGATGAAACGCTATGCTCAACCGGAAGAGATTGCAAATCTTGTTTTGTTTTTAGCTTCGGAAAATGCTTCTTTCATCACAGGAAGCCAATATGTGATTGACGGTGGAATTCTGGCATAAGATCATGTGAAACAGAAATTGATATGGTGATTAAGGGGGATATTTCGAAATCCCCCCTTGTTTGAAGTCAATCAAAAGTACAACGAAGAATGAATAATTTCTAAGGAGTGGGTGGTTCAATAATTTAAAATACATCTTTTGAAATAAAAAGAGAGAAATGTTCGCAGCTTATTTCCAAACATCTTTTTTTTATGTATTTTGTCATAATATTTTTAGAAAATTGATGGATTTTTCAAACCATCCGTAATAACGACTGTAATTCCTTTTTTAACAGCTTGCTGGATTAATTGATTTGTTCGATCTTTCACAATCGGATTGAGCTTAGTTGGCATAGTAATTGAAAACAGTCCACAATTTTTACAGTATTTAAATTAAACTAATATACTCCTATTTTATCGTATTGGTCAGACATATTATAAATAATCCAAACTCTTAAACATTAGGATGAATCCAACAATGCACATAATCCATGAAAGTGCTGACCCTCCATAATTAGAAGTTTTCATATGAAGTTTTTGAAGTGGCTTTGTAATCCATTTTCTAAATAGGAGATAGCAGGTAAACAGTAATAGAGAAGGCAGTATCATGATAAAGTTATATGCTGCTAAAATCGAACTCCATTCAAACCATGTTAGCTTTGAGTTAATCATTAAACCTATTGATGCGAAATATGGAAATGCAGTACCTGCTTCAATTAGAAATGTAATAAATCCTAGTGTCAGAATAGAAAGAATGCTTCTTGAGTTTAGAACAGGTAATTTTGATTTTTTTTTCTTATTTTGAACAAAAAAACTGGCAATAAATAATATCCCGCCTATTATAAATATAAACCAACTAACTACACGGTTTTGGAATATTTTTGAAATAGTCTCAAGTAAAAAACTTAACCCTAGCATGAGGGATACTCCAATTAAAAAGTACAGTAAAGCGACAGTCAATAAATATATTAAAATATACTTTGTAAGTTTTTCTTTTTCTGTTAGGAGTAGGTATACTGTTACGCCAATTGTTGTAGGACTTAATGTGTCCAAAAGAGCTAATCCTCCTATTAGGAGAAGTAGTTCTATACTCATTTAATTTCCTCCTTACCTAATCTATCCAAATAAATGGCATATGCATCGTCCATAAATTTAAGTAAATCTTCATCTATCGGATAAAAGCTTAATTTTTCTGATTGCTGTGGCGATTTCCTTATCTCCCACAGCTTATCTAAAAATTCATCCTCACCTTCAAAATCTTCTAAACGTTTTTCCTCCATTCTTCTAATAATATTTTGCACTCTATGTGATTCAGGACCATCCTTCATAAAACGTTTCAATTGTCCAATTAGTCCAATCCATTCAAGTGAATTAGAGTTTTCACTTGTCATTTTAGGCAGCTTTTCTAAAAGTTTTTTTTCCTTTTCGTCAAATATGGATTCACGATAAGACTGTTGTATTTCTTTATCTTTAACAGAAAGCTGCATGATCTTTTTAATTGCGTTCCAGTTATCTTCACCTTCAATGGCAATGCCATGAATGATTTCTTTTAATGACAGCTCTATTTTCTTTAATCTTCTTTGTTCTTTTAATACAAAAGATAATTGACCCTTTAAACCTTCTGACCAATCCCAATCACTGTTAGTGAGCATGTTATCAATTTCATTTAATGAAAAACCAATTTTTTTGAAAAACTGTATTTGCTGCAACTTTTTTATTTCGTTAATTGTATAAAGTCGATGCCCTCCCTGCGTTTTAGAAGCAGGTTGTAATAGGCCAATTTTATCGTAGTAGCGTAGTGTTCTTACTGTAACACCTGTTATTTCTCTTACTTTATTGATATGTATCAACTAAAAGCACCTACTTCCTTCTTGTTAAAGTCTTTTTGAAAATAACAAAAATTTTAATTGTATTATTCTTTATCTTTCTTGAAGGAACTCCGAAGTAAGTAACCTGTTCCCAATCCAATTAATACACCCGGAAAAGCATGATCCAATATAAGTCCAATACCTGCACCAATAATAACACATCCATAAATAATAATATCGCCTTGCTTCAACCGTTCATCCCTCCGATTTCTAGTGTTTGAAATAAGTATATAAAATGACGCCACGTCAGCTTCAAGTCTTTTAACCTCAATATTTATATAAATTGAAAATGATATTGCAATTGACCCTACGTCACCTCTTATAATGATGCACAATGAAAGGAGTGCTGTAAGTTGAGAAAGTACTTAGTTATGTCATTTTTATTTGTTTTATTATTTTTAACTGCTTGTTCGGAGAAAGAAAGTGTAGATGTTCAAAGGCTTCCAGTAAATAATACAGATAGCATTCAAATAGAATTTGGAAGTATTAATGTAAAAGTTGTATCAGCTGATATTGAGGAATCAGAGGCATCTCTCATTTTATACGATAATGCGGGATTAAAAATGGATAAGAAAAAAGGAAAAATTTCAATCGGAGTTAACAAAGACATAACTCGCTTTTTTAAGAAAAAGCCTGAATTAGAGGTTCGAATACCTATTCAATTTAAAGGTGCGATAATACTAGATGGGTCTTCAGGCAATGTTGTCGGTAAGGACTTGCAAACACATGATTTACAGGTAAATGCAAGTAGTGGAAATGTAATGCTCGACTTCCTGCAATTCCATAGTCATGTGTATGTTAAAACAACAAGTGGTCATGTAGATGTATCTTTAAAAGATGTTGAACCAGATGTCACACTTCTTCTAAAGTCTAATAGTGGTAGACGATCTGTTGCCATTGATTTAGATGATCTTCAACAAAATAAAAAGGAAACAAGAGGAAAATTCAGTAATGGAGAATATGAAGTGAAATTGAAGACATCATCGGGGAATATATCACTGAAATAATGACATATAGTCGAAATTTTATATAACAGAAAATACTTGTCCAAATATAGGTGGTAATTAGATTTTTCTTTCAAACGATTCCATTATGTAAAATTTATCAGCGCTTTGAAGCCATGTTGAGTGTGTAAAATTATTAGAATTCAGTCTGAGATCCCCCAATTTAATTTACGAGGGATCATTTTTGTAAATAAGATTTTACTTTGGACTGAAACAACTCACATTCAACAAAATGCAAATCCAAATTAACATTCTATGTTATTTCTGGTTGGTAGATTATTGGAAGATGTGCTATATAATGAAAACAAAGGATGTGAAAAATATGATAAATATGAATTTGAAAAAAATGCGTAAAATGCTGAGATACACGCAAGAAGAAGTGGCGGAAAAAATCGGGGTGTCAAGGCAAGCAGTTGCGAAATGGGAATCCGGAGAAACAGTGCCGGATATCAATAATTGTAAGGCGTTAGCACAATTATATGATGTGGCATTGGATGATCTAGTAAGTGATTCGGATGATAAGGATGAGATAGGTATTAAACCAAAAGGAAAGCACATATTTGGACTAGTAAAGGTTGGAGAACGAGGGCAAATTGTTATTCCTAAAAAAGCTAGAGAGATATTTAATATTGAAGCAGGAGATAGTTTGCTTGTTCTGGGAGATGAGACGCAGGGAATTGCGATTGTCAAAAACGATGTTTTCATGCAGTTTGCACAGGACATCCTTCATGCACAGGAATATAAGGAGGAAGACGAATGATTGCTATTGAAACAAAAAATTTAACAAAGAAATTCGAAGAAAAGATAGCAGTCAATTCTCTCAATCTATCTATTAAACAAGGCGAGCTTTTTGCATTACTTGGAGTGAATGGTGCAGGTAAAACGACAACAATCAAGATGTTGACTTGCCTTAGCCGACCTACGAGTGGAGATGCAGCCCTCCTTAGCAACAGTATAGTCTCCAATCCCCATGCTGTAAAAGAAAAGATTAATGTTTCACCACAGGAAACGGCTGTAGCTCCCAATTTATCCGTCAAAGAAAATCTTCAATTAATTGCTCAAATATACGGTTTCGATAAAAAAACGGTAGAGATAAAAGTGAATGAGATGCTAAGTACTTTTAGTCTGACGGAAGTATCGAAAAATAAGGCAAAAACCTTATCAGGAGGAATGCAAAGACGACTGAGTATTGCTATGGCACTTATAACGAATCCACAGATACTTTTCCTTGATGAACCTACTCTTGGTCTGGATGTCATCGCAAGAGGGGAACTTTGGACTGCTATTGAAAAATTAAAGGGTAATATTACCACCATTCTCACAACCCATTATATGGAGGAAGCGGAAGCACTTTCAGAACGTATAGGAATCATGGCGAAAGGGAAATTAAAGGCAGTTGGAACGGTAGCTGAATTAATGGCAAGGACCAACACAAATTCACTAGAGGATGCCTTTGTCACATTAGCTACTAAAGAGGAGGTGGAAAGATGAGATCACTAGCATTTGCTGCACGCAACCGCAAAGAGATTCTTAGGGATCCCTTAAACTTGGTATTTGGAATAGGTTTCCCATTAGTTATCTTATTATTGCTAACTGCCATTCAAGCGAATGTACCAACTGAAATATTTAACATTAATAAACTTATACCTGGCATAGCAGTTTTCGGTCTTTCTTTCATCTCGCTATTCTCTGGAATGTTAATAGCTAAAGATAGAAGCACCTCGTTTTTGATGCGATTGTTCACGGCACCTCTTTCTGCCTCTGACTACATTATAGGATATATAGTGCCACTCGTACCCATGGCAATTGTTCAAACGATCATTAGCTTTATCGCAGCACTTTTCTTAGGATTGCCGTTCAATGCCAATGTTTTGCTTGCTATTCTTGTCCTTCTGCCAATATCCTTACTATTTATAGGAATAGGATTATTAGCAGGTAGCATATTTAACGACAAGCAGGTAGGCGGTATTTGTGGAGCGCTGCTAACGAATGTTAGTGCATGGTTAAGCGGTACATGGTTTGATTTGAATCTAGTAGGGGGCTGGTTCAAAGAGATTGCTTATGCACTTCCATTTGTTCACGCAGTAGACGCGAGTAGAGCTGCCCTTTCTGGAGACTACGCCTCCATTTTACCGCATCTTTGGTGGGTCATTGGATATACGGTTGTTATTATAGTTATTGCTATTTTCGTTTTTAAGAAGAAAATGAATGGGGAAAATGCATAATGATATGATAAAAATATTATTCTAGTAGACAATAAATAAATATATATATATATTCTGGTGGATAGGAATTAATCAATAGAGTAACGTAAAGCGAAATTTTATGTGATTTGTTCTAGAGTTTATTAGTGATACTATCCAAAACAAAGGAAGTAGTTATATAAATTACCTTGTAAGAAAATGAACCAATATTTAAGGGATTCATTATTAAAAAATTTAATATTTTACCTTTGACTTATATAAATAACCATTAATGTTAGATAGAATTATAGTATATTGTATTTTTATGTATAGAAAAAGGAGGTATGCAAATTGCAAAAAATATTTTTCGGAAAATTCGGTAAAGAAAAACCCGAACAAATAGAAGAAAAATTTTATGCCGCGGGTCCAGAGGGGAATACTTGGTATGGAGGAATTGAGCCTAGGGATCTTGTCTTCCCGATTTTTAATTCACAGATTAATGCACTTTGGAAGGTAAAGGAGTATGGAGAGAAACCAAATAATATTCACAAAGAAGATAACTGGGCTGTTTTATTTGATGAGGTTAAAGTTTTTAAAAATCCTATTACTGTTCAGAAGTTTATTAAGTATCCATACTTTGAGTACGATATAAATCTATTAAATAAAATTTCAAAGGCAACTAAGGGATGTGGTTTTTTTGAGTTAACACTTTCCAATGATGCACCCAATAATCCAATAAATTTTCTTTTTGAAAGTGAAAGGAAGATTTTCATTTCATTAGAAAATACTTTATTAGAACCAAAAGAGAAAGATTTGAACATATTAATTAATAGCGATTCCCGAATTGATAGCATAAATATTTTTCAGAACGGTCTATGGGAACCATATAGTCCTCTTCAAAATTTATATGATCAAAAAAATCAAATTAAGTATTCTTTGAAGGAATTGTTAAAATATGCAAAGGAAGAGGCTCCGAATAAGGAAAAATACTTAAAAAGTGTTTTATCAGAGTTAGATGATAAAGGATATTTCATTGTTGATAATCCTATTCAGTTTTACGATAATCTTTTGGTCGGTAGAAGAGTAACACCAAGAAATCCCCTGATCGAGATGGAAGGTTCGGAAGAACTGAAAGATAATATGCCTGATGATCTTGATGATAATTTTGAGGAACTAGACGAATATAAAATATATGCAAATCTTTTAGAGTATAACCCGAACTTAATTTTATATGGGCCACCAGGTACGGGTAAAACCTATGCTACAAAAAAGATCATTGAATGCTTCGAGTCCAAGCGAAATAATAATTATGTGAAGTTTGAAACTGTTGAAAAGGAAGAGAGAGTTAAATTTGTTACTTTTCATCAATCATACTCATATGAAGAATTCATAGAAGGAATCCGTCCTCAACTAAGTAGTGAAGATCAAAACGATTTAAAATATAAAATTGAAGATGGGATTTTAAAAGAATTTGTAGAGTCTGCGTCTACTCAATTGTTAAAAGCAGATATACACTCAGATGAAATCCAACTGATTCGCGATTCTTCAAAAATTTGGAAGGTTTCATTGGGACAACGAAACAGTGAAAATATTTATAAAGAATGTAAAGGACAAAAAGTGATTGCCGTTGGATGGCTTGATGATCAAAATTTAACGGATTTTTCATATGATGATATTTTTTTAAGTTTAAATAAAGAAAGATCTGATGATGAACCAGAGCCACTTCAAGATTCGAGTAGTTTAGATAATTTAGTGAATCAAATGAGCATTGGTGATATTGTTTTAATCTATGATGGTCGATCAACTATTCGGGATATCGGAATAATTAAAAGTGATTATAAATATAATACGAAACTAACTTATCCTCATACAAGAGAAGTAACATGGATAAAGGAGTTTGAGAAACCAGTAGATATATATGAACTTAATGGCCGCAAGAATTTAACGCTAAAAACGATATATGAATTATCAAGAATAACTATATCGGATGTTCTAAAACTTGTTCATGGGGAGAATAAAGATAAACTACAAGTATCATCTAATGAAATTAAGCCTTACTATTTGATTATCGATGAAATCAACCGAGGAAATGTTTCTAAAATATTTGGGGAATTGATCACATTAATTGAAAAAGATAAGCGGGATAGTGTATTTGTTACGTTACCGTATTCAAAGAAGCCTTTTACTATACCTGAAAACTTGTATATTATTGGTACTATGAATACAGCTGATCGTTCAATATCTATGCTAGATACCGCATTAAGAAGACGTTTCGTATTTAAAGAGGTAGAGCCTGATCCAACAATTTTTATTAAACCTTTTTTAAATATTAGTTCAAAGGTCAATAATTCTGTCGAATTAGATAAATTATTGGACGTTCTTAATAAAAAGATTACATATCATCTAGATAGAGATCATCGAATAGGGCATTCATATTTTATGGATATTATTACTCTAGAGGATTTGTATAAGGCTTGGAATTATAAAATCATTCCTTTATTAATGGAGTATTTTTATCATGATTCAAAAACTATTAAAGAAATTATCGGTACCGGCTTCTTCAATGATTACGGTGGTATTAAGTTTTTAAGTATGAAATCGCATCGCGATCAATTATCTGATTTTGAACAAGCTATTATGGCTGTTTATTTGGAGTAAAAAGATGAAATCTACAAAGATGATTACAATGTTTGAAGACCGTACAAGCTATGTCGATCTTACAAATGAACAAAAAAATGAGCTTCAGTCCCTTGAATCTATTTGGGGTAGTCAAAATTTAATTTTACGTGCAGATAATAGACTATTGTTAAAAAAATATGTTGGTTTCGTTGCATCTAGAAATTTGCATCTCCAAATTCTACCGAAAATTTTTCGTGATGAAAATTTAGAGAATATAGAAATAGAAAAGGAACAATCTATTCAATTATTATTTCGACTACTCTCATTTTCTAACTATTTAAAAGTAAAAGAACTGCCAACGCCGATGATGATTTCTAAATATCATAATGATATACTAGAGGTCTTTATTGGAATTTTTATTAGGGAATTTCTAAACGAATATAAATTGAATGTTCACCGCCAATATGAATCAATTGAAGAAAATATTCAATTTATTAAAGGTAAGATCTTATTCCAAAAATCATTGTTAAGGAATCATGGACTGAATCATCAACATTATGTGAAGTATGAAGAATTTACTGAGGATACTTTATTAAATCAAATTTTTAAAACTACAATTGTAAGGTTATTAGGAATAACAAAAATAGCAGAGAATAAGAAATTGTTAAAAGTAGGACTACTATATCTACAAGATGTACAGACAATTAACCTAAATAGATCAATATTTAAAAGGATACAATTCAATAAATTAAACGCTCAATATCTGCCTATATTTAATTTAGCTAAATTGTTTTATCATAATCAACAAGCTGGCTTTTCTAATGGACCGGATTATACATTTACATTTTTAATCCCCTTGAATGAATTGTTTGAATATACGGTTTATAAGATGTTGTCAAAAATTGAAGGGTACTCTGTATTGTATCAAAAACCTCAAAAATACTTGGACGAAAAGAAAAAATCTTTTAAGTTAAAACCAGATATTACCATTTACAGAGACGATAAAATCCAAGTGATTGTTGATGCAAAATATAAAAATCCTATCCGTGGCTTTAATGTAAATGTTTCACAAACTGATATTTATCAAATGCTAGCATATGCTCTTGCTTACAATTGTAAGAAGATTTTTTTGATATATCCAGTGCTTCGAGTAAACCAAAAATTTGAAAATCCTTTAGAAGAGTATGAAATAGAAACAGAGAATGGAGTAGTTAAAATATTTATACTTCATGTTGATATTTGCAGAAGTAACTTGGATGAAATATTAAATGATTTAATGGAATATTTATAAATAAATTGAGTAGGATAAATGGAAGCTTTGCTGCTTTTATTCTACATGATAAATGTTCCGTTACTCATAGAATTTTTAACAGTAAGCTTCCAAAATGAACACATTCTTATTTATATTAGCAATTTAATATGTATATTGGTCATTAGTTTTCCGTATAAATAGTCAAGGTGAACCGTATCTAACCAAGTGAGGTTTTTCATTTTTTAAGCACTTACTGTATGAGTGAGTGTTTTTTTAGTTTACGAAATGTTTAAAAAAATGTAAAAAAATTTTCAGAAAAACATGTAAAAATTTAATGGGGAAATTATACATAATCTAACCAAGTAGAATAACTAAAGGAGGACAATATGAGCAATTTAGGAAAGTATGAGCAAATGCCACTAACATTTGAAAAGTTAAAAAAATTAGAGATGGTTCTTGAACAAGAAGGATATTCTTTAGATGATTTGGGTCTTTTCTTAGAGTCCGACTACGATCCTTATATTGTTACTCCCTATGATGTCATTACATTTGCAAGTATAGGTTGTGATGGAATACATTTTGGTTTGTTAACTGACTTTGGAACAGTTTCTGATTTAGAGGATGCTTTTGTTGTATGTATTAGTCCAATGGATTTTGGTTCACATATAAAGATTGTTGCTAGGAATATAAGAGAGTTTGTTAGTTTAATTTGTACAATGAAAGATGCAGGAACTATTTCTAACTTTAATTATTTTGAAGATAAGGAAGATTATTTAAACTTGTTTAAACAACTTAAACAAGAAGAAAGTGAAATTGAGGAATTTGTAAAAAGAGCTAACTATGTAGTAGAAAAGGTAATAAACACTATTGGATGTGAAATAATTGATGATGTATACCATTACGTGGAAAGAAAAGTAATGATAGAAAGAGAGCAACAAACACTTTTACCAACTCTTGACGGTTTAGGGATAACAGCTTTGGAAAATGCTAATAGAGACCATAGTATCTACAAACTTGAAGAGGATATGAATATTAACCTAAATGAAGTGAAAAATTTTTTTAATACTGCAACAATAGAAAGTAAACTAGCTTTCATACGAGATGCCCAATTTACTTGCTTGATTTCAGATGATATAGAGTTAAAAGAATTGGTCATTAATGAAATGATTAAATTAGGTTTAAATGATGAAGTAGAGAGATTAAAAAATATAGACGATTAAATGCTATAAAAATAATTGTTATTAAACTACTAGTTCTTTTTTTAAAAGAAGAGTTGGAATTAAACTAGAATACTTTAAGATTATCAAAGAATGAGTAGTTATTTGTTTTTAAACATTGATATTATACTTTATTCTCAAATTTAACTATGTTCTTTGATGATATTCAACGAACCGTATCCAAATTAATGGCAATAATTTCATACCCCTTAGTTTTAAATTTCATTTTAATCGTTCTACAAAATAAAAAAAGCAGCCAAAGGACTATTAATGAACAGTCAGAGGCGGCTTTTTTGATGTTACAATTCTCCAGAGATAATAAATCTTTCTCGGTTTTTTTTAAAGTTCCTTTACATATTTGTTTAATTTTTGACAGTGCTAAGCATTATTTTTAATAATGTTACCTCTAAGTCTTGCCCTTTTGTTTTTCATATACCACCGACAATATAGAATCTTTCGTACATCGCCCCGCCAATTTTCATAAAATTATTTGTTTTTAATTCATCAAAAACTGAATATATTTGTAAAAAAGAAGGGAGGGAGTAAGCAAAATGAAGTTGAAAAATACCGCGAAAATTTTTGTATCATTGTTAATCATGTTTAACCTTATTGGATTATCTGTTCAAGCAAGTACAGGGGATCGGCAAACACCGTACTCCTCGTTTAAAAAACACAAGATAACCTATCAGTACGATTCGTTTTATCCAAAGAGAACGATGGAGTTGCAGCTGAAAGAAATTTATAATGGAGACGAAGCTAATCGAATCATTCATAATGAATACAAGGAAAATCCTCAGCCGAAAGATGATGAAGAGTGGATTTTAATGAAATTTCATATAAAATATGCTTCCGGACCTGAGGAATTACTTCAAATAGGCGACTTTATTTCTAGTTATACGGATCAAAATTTCTTCACACCAGATGGAAAGCAAATTAAAAACCCTGGGCCAGCGCCTTTATTTTTTGATGAATTTGCTGGCTATGATGAATTCTCAGTAAATTTATACCCAGGGGGTGAATCAGACGTCATTTATCCCATTCTCGTAAAAAAATCAGTTGGTGGATTTCCCTTGATACGAATTAAAACAAACTCAGAAAATAATGTTGATTCATATGCTTGGTTCAACACAAATCCAAATTATGTGGAGCCTATTGATGCAACGAGCGTGAAATTGAATAAAACAAACACTCGCCTAGGTGTCGGAACCTCTGAAAAACTCACTGCAGTCGTTCGACCAGAAAATACCACTAATAAAAAAATTACTTGGGCAAGCAGCAATAGTACTGTTGCTAAAGTCAATACTGACGGAACCATCATAGCTATAAAAGCTGGTAGTACAAAAATTACAGCGAAAACTTCCAATGGGAAAATTGCAACTTGCAGTGTAACGGTAGTTCCCGTCATTAGCGTTGTTTCAAGTGAAGGGAAATCCGTTGCTAATAAAGCTGTTTTGAATAAAAATATGATCGTCAATGTAACGAATAATAAATTAACATCAAAGATCGTTACAAAAAATGGAGGTACTATCCCTTGGCCATCCTCTAACACATTTACGAAAGACGGAAATTACAAAATAACAGTGAAGGATGACTACGGAAAGACATACACATATAGTTTCACGATTGATAAAAAACCACCATCAGTCCCTACCGTAAATAAAATTACAAGTAAAACCACATACGTTACCGGAAAAGCCGAAAAGGGTGCGACCGTATATATTTACAAAGGGAGCAAATACCTTGCCAAAGGCACTGCAAGCACAAAAGGAACGTACAAAATAAATATAAAAAAACAACCGAAGGGAACGAAACTAGAAATCTTTGCTAAAGATGTTGCTGGCAACAAAAGCAAAACTAAAACCATCAAGGTACAGTAATAATACTATCGGTATCATTAACGGTGTCAGGCACCATGTGAAAAATTCACATAGGTGCCTGACCGTTTGTTTAGTAATTTTGGGATGACAGACCAACGATTTTGTGCAATAATATTCTTAATTAAATACTGGTACCTTTAATTCAGTCCAGAGAGGCTGACAAGGACAGCGGAAATAATGATTCATTGCTTGGATAGCCTATGTGAAGGATATCCGAGGTTCATTATGTAGAAAAAGCTTCTTGTCAGGATATTGGCAAGAAGCTTTTTATTTTCCTACTCGTCTAAAGTAATCGAAGTTTTCTTCGGTACCAGTTTCGAATCAACTAACTTATTGGGGGAATTGGTATGTCAAATGTAGATAAAGAATTCTCGTTTCAGGCAGTGCCTCAGGCGAACCGAAATGGATTTTGGAAGATTCTTGCGGTCATGCTTTCTTTCACTTTTTTTTCAGCAAGTATGTGGTCTGGTGGGACATTAGGAAGCGGGTTGACGTTTGTCCAGTTTATTTGGATTGTATTAACAGGGAACTTCATCCTAGGCTTATATACAGGTTCATTGGCTTATATTGCAGCAAAAACAGGGTTATCAACCCATTTGTTGACGAAATATGCATTTGGCGAAAAAGGCTCTTATTTATCTTCATTTTTATTAGCTACAACCCAAGTAGGGTGGTTTGGTGTCGGTCTTGCGATGTTTGCTGTTCCAGTTGAAAAGGCGACTGGGATTAATGTTTATGTATTAATTATTATTTTAGGATTAATGATGACAGCGTCAGCGATATTTGGAATAAAGGCTTTAACCGTATTAGGATTTGTCGCAGTTCCCGCAATTGCTATTTTCGGAAGTTATTCAATGTTTGATGCAGCTGGAACAATCGGGGGGCTTCAAGGCTTGCTCGCCTATGAACCAACTCAGACAATGGGACTTGCAGCAGCATTAACCATTTGTATCGGTTCTTTTATTAGCGGTGGTACGCTTACTCCTGACTTTGCCCGTTTTGCTAAGACATCACGTTCAGCTGTGACGGCGATTGTGATTGCTTTCTTTCTTGGAAACACACTGATGTTTTTGTTTGGTGCTGTAGGGGCCATTGCTTTTGGAAAATCGGATGTTTCGGATATTATGTTTTTACAGGGGCTCATTATCCCTGCCATCATTGTCCTCGGCTTAAATATTTGGACAACAAATGATAGTGCGTTATACGCTTCAGGATTAGGCTTTGCCAATATTACGAAAATATCGAAGCATAAAGTGGTTGTCTTTAACGGAATTATCGGTACAATTGCAGCTATGTGGCTTTATAATAACTTTGTCGGATTTTTGACGATTTTAGGCTCCGCAATACCATCGATTGGAGCGATTATCTTAGCAGATTATTTTATTTTAAAACGTGGAAAATACGAACCATTTGAAAAGATGACATTTAAAGCAGTTAATTGGGTTGCAATCATCGCATGGGTAGGTGGAGTTGTCATTGCAAAATTTGTACCAGGCATCCCTCCAATCAATGCAATATTAGGGTCTGCCATTATTTATGTCGTTGTGATGAAATGTCTGCCTCAGAAAAAGGCATCCATGAGTAAAATAAATGATAAGGGCGGGGTAATCAGTGATTATTAAAAATGCAAAGCTTAGAGGAAAAGATGGACTTTGGCACTTATTAATAGAAGACGGCAAGTTCAATAAAGTGACGCAAACACTTGGAGATATTGAAGGGAAAGAAATCATTGATGTGAATGGTTCGCTTGTCCTTCCTCCGTTTATTGAGCCGCATATCCATTTAGATACAACTTTAACAGCCGGTGAACCGGAGTGGAATAAAAGTGGCACCTTGTTTGAAGGAATTCAAAGATGGGCGCAACGAAAAGAAACATTAACAAGGGATGATGTGAAAACAAGAGCTAAAACGGCATTAAAATGGCAAATTGCTCAAGGGATTCAGCACGTCCGCACACATGTAGATGTAACAGACCCAGAGCTCACAGCTTTAAAAGCAATGCTGGAAGTAAAGGAAGAAATGGCATCCTTCGTAGATATTCAACTTGTTGCTTTTCCACAAGAAGGCATCCTTTCCTATCCTAATGGGGTCGAATTGCTTGAGGAATCATTGAAGATGGGCGCAGATGTAGTAGGTGGTATTCCTCATTTTGAATTTACGAGAGAATATGGAGTGGATTCATTAAAAATAGTCTTTGACCTCGCTGAAAAGTACAATCGATTAGTAGACATTCATTGCGATGAAATTGATGATGAACAATCACGCTTTGTTGAGGTTGTTGCAAAAGAGGCATACGAACGTGGAATAGGTACGCGCACAACAGCGAGTCATACAACGGCAATGGGCTCTTACAATGATGCCTATACGTATAAATTATTCCGCCTATTAAAGCTTTCTTCCATTAATTTTGTATCGAATCCACTAGTGAATATTCACCTTCAAGGGAGATTTGATACGTATCCAAAAAGAAGAGGTCTAACACGGGTAAAAGAGTTGCAAGAAGCTGGGCTAAATATTTGCTTTGGCCACGACGATATTTTTGACCCATGGTATCCACTAGGAACAGGAAATATGCTTCAAGTATTGCATATGGGTATCCATGCTTCGCAATTAATGGGCTATGAACAAATTGTCAATTCCATTGATTTAATCACGAAAAATAGTGCCAAAACACTACAAATTGAAGAGAATTATGGAATTGAGGAAGGTAAACCAGCTAATTTCATTGTCTTGTCTGCAGAAAATGAATATGAAGCCATTCGCAAGCAAGCGGTCGTTACGTATTCCTTTAGAAATGGAAAGCTGATTGCCAAAACAAAGCCAAGTGAAGCAACAATCACTTTAGATCAAATGGAAGAGAAAGTTCATTTTAATAGGTAGGAAACAATTATGCGCAACTTTAATAGGGTTGCGCTTTTTTGTGGGACAGGCACTACACTCTATAACAAGATGCCAAAAAGATTATTTACGAAAAGAGAACTTTTACCCGAGTTTCAATGGGATCAATTAACCTTAATTAGAAAATAAAAAACGCTTGGGGTATTTTAAATAATCCTAAGCGTTTTAACTCAAAGTCCAGTTCTTCTTCAACTAAAACACTTCGTTAGTGAATGAAAGAATGTTTACTATCACTGAATTAAGACATTTCCTACATATTGAGCACTTCCTGACGATGTTATATATTCAACTACTAAAACATAATTTCCCTTGTTAGTTGGGAATCGAAATTCTCTAGAATCATCCATTTTGAGTTCAATTTTTTGTCCGTCTTTTAATAAGGAAGCCGTTATTTCTGGGTCTGTCCATATATCTCCACCATTTTCTTCGTTCTCTTTAAAATCTAAAAAAACTTTTTGGTTAGCAGACACCCTTATTTCATCTTGTGATAATCCGAATTCCCGAATATCAGCTATTGTTTGTTGTACATCACCACTGGATGAGCTCCAACTGATATTTGCTTCTGCTAATTGCTTAGAAAAAAAATTACCATCATCTAAAGATAAATGAGCCGTTGGAACGCCAACATCATAATCTTCTCCTATGCATCCTGTTAATGTAAAAGCCAAAAATAATACCGTTAAAAATTTCAAACACACATTCATTTCGCACCCCCTAATTTTACTGTTACGAAATACATCTGTTTCACTTCTTATTGAACAATCTTTTTCCCTTTATTAGTACATTTTTCATATTCTTATTTTAACATAAAATGACAAATGGTCTTTTGAAAAAAGAGACGGCTCTCGAACTTCCTTAGTTGGAAGCACAAGAACCATCCCTTCTTAATAAATAAAAACGGATCGTATGTGCTGAGATTATCATACACGGTTTTCATAATACTAGGAGGTGTGTTAACACAGCCTCCTGAACCTTGAGTAAGATAGGCATTTTTTGACCAGTTCGTAATAATAAAACTTTTAACCATTGGGTATGACAAATATTATCAACTTAAATACATACGAAAGCCGATTACAATTAACAGGATGGAAAGCATTTGAAGAATCACTTTCCCTGGAATCTTCTTAGAAAGAAGGACACCAATTTGAGAGCCAATAATGACACCTAAACCTCCCCATAATACGGTCATCCAATCAATACTGCTATAAAACATTTGTGAAATGACCCCGACAGATGAATAAAGTGTTAAAGAAAAGATAGATGTTGCTGTTGCAATGTGAGTTGATACTTTAAAAACATAAATTAAAATGGGGACAAGTAGCCATCCACCACCGATTCCAAGGTAACCAGAAAGAACACCCATAAGGAAACCAAGTGGAATGATCCATTTCATTGGAAGACGTGATTTCTCTTCGGTGGGCGATGTTACTGTGGATACCGCATGGACCTCATCGGAGCGTCCTTCTCTACTCAATCGATGGTCCTTTTTCCTTTTTAAAATGACTAAGTGGGAATTACTAGCAAATAAGAAAACTCCTAAAGCAACTAAAAGAGTGGCAAAAACTACATAGAAATAACTTGATGAATAGATTTGAAGAAGCCATACACCAAGCATGGAACCTGGAAGTGCACCGAGACTCAATGTTAAACCTGTATGATAATTGATTCGTTTTTGTTTTGCATAACCAATTACACTTGATAAAGAGTTAATCAATACGATGACAATTCCGGAACCAGCTGCTAATGAAGGATCCATATGAAACAAAAGTAAAAGTGCTGGTACAAAAATAAATCCTCCTCCAGCTCCAACGATTGTTCCATAACCACCCGCTATTATGCCAACTGCAAGAAGTAATAACCCCGTAGTAAATTCCATCATCGTGCCCTCCTTTTCCTTATAATTTAAGGCTAACAAATGAATGTAGAGATGTATATTTGAATAATTTTATAGGCTATAAGCAAATGTAATACCTACTGGATAGGTATGATTAAAATACGTCCCATTTAAAAAAAGAGAAACAGCAAAAAAGCAGACTAAATCCTAAATCGAAATTTTGTCTGCTTAAAAAACTAATATCGGTTTACTGTCGAATAAAATTAATAAAATACTTTAATCCCGACTTTTTAAATCGATGGGATTTCTGTACCATCCACAAATCTCTTGAAATATGAAAATCAGATATTTTTACTTCGTGCAGTGTTCCATTTTTTAGTTCCTTTGCAACTGTTAACTTAGGGAGAAAACTGACACCTAAGTCTACTTCCACTGCACTTTTTATGGATTGATAACTTCCAATCTCCATGGCACTTTTAATGTTTTCTAGCACGGCGTATTCATTCAGTGCTGATTCAACGATCTGACGTGTACCAGAATCCGATTCTCTCCAAATCATATTTTCTTCTGGAAGTTCCTGAATATGAATCTTATCTCTGTTACTCCAATGATGAATAGGAGAGGTGACAAGAATTAGTTCGTCATCAGTAAATTTTTCTATGATAAGATTTTCGTTTTCTATCACACCTTCTACAAAGGCTATATCAATATCGTTATTTTCTAGCTTAGATAGAATAGTAGGAGTATTTCCAATGGATAAATTAAATTTTAAGTTCGGATAGCTTCTGCTGAATTCTCCTAATAATCCAGGTAATAAGTACTCACCAATCGTTGAACTTGCCCCTATGTAAAGTACAATTTCTTGATTGCCAGTTAATTCTTGAATGGCTTCAAAGGAACGTTTAGAGTACTCCACTATTTCCTTGGCATATGGGTAAAGAGTTTCTCCTGCCTTTGAAAGGGTTAGTTTTCCGGACGTTCTCTCGAAGAGTTTAGCTCTATACATTTCTTCTAATTGACGAATTTGCCGAGTAACTGCGGGTTGAGAAACAAAACTTAGGCGTGCTGCCTGACTTATACTTCCTTCCTCAACTACTAAACAAAACATTCTTAAACTTTCTATGTTCATTGTAAATCCCACCTTGGTATGCATTTTAAAGAAACTGAATGGAGAATTTGGCTTAATGGTATGATAAAAAGTTAATTCTAGTAGAAAATGAATATATTTTTTTATTTTTTAGTGGATAAAAGCAACATGCTAATCTATTTGAGTTTTTTTGAAAAGAAAAGAGACGGCTCTCACACTTCCATAGTTGGAAGCACAAGAACCGTCCTACTTTAATAAACAACAACCGGATCGTAGGTACTGAGATTATCATACACGGTTTTCATAATATTTGGAGGCGTGTTAACACAGCCGCCTGATCCTTGAGTAAGAAAGGCATTTTTTGCCCAGTTCGTCCGCCAGCTGGCATCGTGGAATCCTTGACCACTGTTTGTAAACGGTGCCCAGTAATTTACTTCAACTTCATATGCCCCTTTACCTACAGCGGTGCCCTTGAGGGTATATGGTGTTCGTTTATATAGGATATACCAAATTCCTGGTGAAGTATCTTCTCCGGTGCTATGTTTGCCGGTCACTACATCCGTTGAAACTACTAATTTTCCATTTTTGTAAATCCAAATATGCTGATCGGCAATGGATACTTCAGCATATGTGTTGCCAATGCCATTATTCGCTGTCGTTTCATAGCCGATACCTTCATTGCTCCAGCCTTTTCCGTAAATATTAGAAGCAGAAATCGATTTGTCTCCTTTTTCGAAAGCTTTCTGAATCCTCGCCGTTTCTTTCTCAGTATTTATTGCCCAGCCATAGCCTTGTGCCTTTACCGTAATATTTTTTCCCGAATGGGTTTTAAATGTAAAATTTTTATCTAATGTTGATTGAGAACTATTAATTTCATCTATCTTCTTTTTAATGTCACTTGTGGTGATTGTAATTTTCTTATCTTTTGACACAGAGGCATTTTTAATTAATTCACTGGCTTTTAAAGTATGCGCTTTGTCCTGTACCTTATAATCAACTGTTTGTTGAAGGAGATTTTGCAATATGTTCTCCTTTTCTTTTATAATCGGACTGTCCGCTTTGATTGGCTGTAGGAATATAGGTTTCAGATGGATATCACTCGTATATTTCTGTTCCTTATATTCCTTTAATAGACCGGCGATA
Organism: Heyndrickxia sp. NPDC080065; assembly: GCF_050281185.1. Classification (NCBI taxonomy): domain Bacteria; kingdom Bacillati; phylum Bacillota; class Bacilli; order Caryophanales; family Bacillaceae; genus Heyndrickxia; species Heyndrickxia sp. NPDC080065. The sequence continues at coordinate 105,267 of NZ_JBNNWS010000009.1, forward strand.
TCATACTGTTCTCCATTCATACCATCTGTGATAACAATTTTACCCTGTTCTAATTTCGCATCCGCATCTTGGGGTGCTTTTAAGTTTTTATTCATTGATAGGAGCTTTTCTTCTATTTGCTTCTCCATCGTTTGGCTTCGAAACTGATCCGCCTTTTTGGGTATTAACGAAAAATTTTCTTCCTTGAAGGAAGGAAAAAACGTCCACTGGCTTTTCAGTAATTTTTTAACCTCAGGTAGATCTTTAGCCGTAAAGGCCATCCGCGTAGGTTTTCCATCTAATATTTTTTGTTTTCCAATATAAACTCTGTTTTTTAATTCAGAGGTTTTTAATTTATTTATTACCTGATCAGCAGTGAGTCCACCGACTTTTATGTTATTAATCGTAACCTGCGAATTAAAACGAGTTGCCTGATAATAGCTCATTCCCGCAAAAAGGAGTGCAATAATAATGATAATTCCAATTACAATAAACTTCCGTTTTGCAGGCTTTTTATATCGGTCACTCCGTTTTATATCCATTTCTTCAACTGTTTCATTTAATGCATTCATAAATATTCCCTCCGCCACTTGTTAACCTTGGTATCAACGTCCTCTTAGATTGTTGATTAGTTTATCTTACTATTAAGATATATTACTATGATATTACTATTATACTATCAGATTTCATGGTGAGGAATTTGTTACAATATGTCAAAAAGTGAAATAAATATGCAATATTTTTGTAATCGTATTTTATGACCTCTTATAAATATGGTAAAAAGGCTTTTTGTTTTGATTTTCTCATTAATATCTATAATCCCGTGGAAGTTGTGAGCTACTTAGTCAATAATAAAAATTGAATTTATTTTCCGTACTACTTATAATAATAAACAAGTAATCGTAAGCGGTTACACAGAATGATTTAAGGAAATAGTTAATTCTTTGTATAAATAGGAGGAAAACATGGGAAGATTAGTTCATTTCGAAATTCATGTAAGTGACATGGAACGGGCAAAGAAGTTTTATGGAGAGGTATTCGGATGGTCATTTCAAGATTGGAGTGAATATGCAGGAATGCCTTACTTTGGGGCAGTGACTGGTGATGAGAATGAACTTGGAATCAATGGTGCTTTGATGCAGCGTCAAAGTGCTCCACCGGAAACAAACCAAGCTTTAAATGGATATGCATGTACAATGGGAGTGGAAAATTACGATATAACAGAAGCTAAAATTATTGAGAATGGCGGTAAGGTCGCTATGCCTAAATATGCTCTCCCTGGAATGGCGTGGCAAGGATACTATATTGATACCGAAGGCAATACATTCGGAATTCATCAGCCTGATAAGAATGCGAAATAGCATCTATGCTTGGTGAATAAAAGCATGAAATCACAAGACACGGCAGGCATGCTTGAAAATGTGCGCAATATCTGTCTTGTACTACCCGATGCTGTTGAACATATCGATGGTTTCGGTCACAATACGTTTAAAATTAACGGAAAATCATTCGTAATTTCAGGTGAAAGCGACGAGGGATTCCGTCTATCGTTCAAATCAGACCGGGAAACTCAAGAAATATTGCTGCAAAAAGAGCATTTTTTCAAAACTCCATATATAGGGCGTCACGGCTGGGTATCTATCCAAAATCCAGATGGGGAAGACTGGGATGAATTGAGCGATCTCATTCAAGAAGCCTATTTGCGTGCGGCCCCGAAGCGTTTGGTTAAGAAATGGAATGAAATGAATAAAAAGTAAAGAAAGGCGGAATTATCTGCCTTTCTTTACTTTTTATGTCTTTTGCTGTGCTAAAAATTATTTACTTTTTAGCAGCTGCACTCCCCAATATCAAAGAAAACAAAATAATTATTAGAGCAAACCACGTCTTTGAATCGATCTGGTCTCCTAATAAAATGGTTCCGAGAATAACTCCAATTACTGGAACAAAATAATTGGTCAGCGATGCAAAAGCAGCTCCTGAATGTTTGATTAGCTGATTAAACATCATGTAGACGATTCCAGAATGGAAAATTCCTAGAATAAAAAGAGCTACCGTCTCAATAAATGTAAGTCTAATTCTTAGCGGATCTTCCAACAGAAAGGCTGCTGGTATCAGAATAATTGATGCAATAATTAGCACATTCCTCATTGCCAAGACGGAGGATATTGGCGGCAACTTTTCAATGAGTACCAAAGATCCCGCAAAGCTTATTGAAGCAACAATCAAAGCAGACAATCCCCATAAACTCTGATTAGTAAAGTTGACGGTCAGTGAGGGCAAGATCATTATGAGAATACCAATAAAGCCAACTCCAATACTTAAAAAATGCAGCAACCGTAATCGGCTAATTCTAAAAATAAATAAGATAAGGAGCGTAAAAATTGGAATTGTCCCCATAATAATAGAAGCAGTGCTGCTGGATACCCGTTGCTGCCCCCATCCGATTAAGAAAAAAGGAATAATCGCTTCAAAAAAAGCAATAGTAACATAAAGAGCTCTCAACTTCTTTTCTGTATAAGTGGAGGTCTTTTGACTTTTCTCTTTCTTAGTAGATAAAAAATAGATCAAAGCTAATGTAATAGCTCCAACAGTTGCCTTCACAGCTGCAAGTGTAACAGGAGGTACGCCAGAGATTACGATATCTACAAAGAAAAACTGTGAACCCCATATTAAACTGATTCCTATTAGAAATAATATGCTTTTTATTTTCATATAACTTACCCCCTTGTATATCAATAAAATCGGATTTATTTTCCACTCTTAGTAGATCGGCTCGTCTTAAACCGAGCTTGTTCCCTATTCGTACCTAATACACCTGCAATGATCATAATGGTACCCAGTACATGATAGATTGTTATTTTTTCATGCAAAATTAGGGCTCCTGCTATGATCGATATTAGCGTCGAAAAATTACTGAACACACTGACTTTCGAAGCTTCGAGCCGAGACAATGCAAAACTTGATAATAGCGTGGTTCCCACGGTGGATAGTACACCCAAGTAGAGTAGTGCCATCACATAAGTGGGATGAGTAAACGGCTGAAAAAATGTACTGATTGTTCCTTCGGCTGTATGCCGAATAAGGGAAGCGGATAGGAAAACAATGAATCCCATCCCCATCGTTATGAGCGTGATTTCCATCGGCGCGTATTTTTGGGCTAGAGGACGAGCCAAAACACTATAGCCTGCAAATGAAAGTGCGGATAACAACAGTAAAGTGATCCCTCCCAGATTCGCTGCATTCAATCCACTTCCGCCTATCATTGAGAAAATTAACACCACTCCTGCCACAGAAATGATCAGTGACAGCTTCTGTATAAGGCTTGTTCGTTCTTTTAAAAAATAAGATGCGAGTAGCATGGTAAATATAGGAACAGTTGCTTGGATAATACCCGCCTCCGATGAAGAAGTGTTCATCAATCCGTAAGTCTGAAAAGCAAAAAACAATACTGGCGAAAATAGACCTAAAGGGATTACTCTCCATAAATCACGTAATGAAAACTGGATAGGAACCCAACCGAACAGAAAAGGTATAGCAACGGTAATAAACCCTATAGAAAATCGATGTGCCAGCACATCTAGAGGATGAGCCACGGTAACAGTAAGTTTAACAAACAGAAATGAAAACCCAATAATGGCCGCATTTGCAATAGCTGCTGTATAGGCAGCATAGTTCATTCGTTTAGCGTTCATGATGTTTACCTCCTCATATGAATGCTGCATTAATTGCCCCTACGCATTGATTTTATACATGAGTTCCGTGTGCTACAATAAAAGAAAAATGCATCTGTATCGGTACAGATGCACAGCAGGAGCTGACTAGAATGTATAAATTTTTGCTTATTGTTAAAGATTTAGAAGAACTAATCGACAACCATACTTTAAAAGAAGGAGATCGACTTCCTTCAATTCGGGTTCTGGCAAATCAATATAAAGTTAATAAAAGCACCGTTATACGAGCTCTGAATGATCTTGAACGACGTCACATCGTTTATTCTGTAGACAAAAGCGGCTATTACGTCGTCAAATCGACGATGATTCCTAATCACGAAGAGCAGGGAGTTATTGATTTTGCGACTACTTCACCAGACTCTGACATTTTCCCTTATTTGGATTTTCAACATTGCGTCAATAAGGCAATTGATACTTATAAACAGGACTTGTTTATTTATGGAACACCACAAGGATTGCCATCACTCCTCAACATCATGCAAAAACAATTAACCAATTATCAGGTATTCACAAAAGTCCGTAACATTTTTGTTGTCTCCGGGATACAGCAAGCCCTTTCCATTTTGGCTGCTCTCACCTTTCCAAACGGAAAAAGTAAGATTTTAATCGAACAGCCAAGCTATCATTTATTCATCGAATATTTGATGACTTATCGTGTTCCGGTTATGGGAATAAAGAGAACATCCCGAGGCATCGACTTCGAGGAATTGGAGGAAATTTTCAAAACAGAAGATATTAAATTCTTTTACACGATGCCCAGATTCCATAATCCGCTAGGTAGTTCTTATAGCACTGAAGAGAAAAAGAGAATCGTTGCACTTGCGCATAAATACGATGTGTATATTGTTGAAGATGATTATTTGGCTGATATGGAGCAAGATACTAAAGCGGACCCACTGTTTGCTTACGACGACAAGTCACATGTCATTTACTTAAAAAGCTATTCAAAAGTCATATTTCCAGGATTAAGAATCGGTATTGCTGTTATACCCGATATGCTTCTTTCCGTTTTTACACAGTATAAGAGAATTCAAGATATTGATAGCTCTATGCTTTCGCAAGGTGCGTTGGAAATATACTTGAAAAGCAGCATGTTTGATAAGCATAAACAAAAAATTAAGTCTTTTTATGATAAAAGATCACAACTCCTTCATGCAGCTTTAGTACAACAGTTTATTCAGAGTGGGGATCTTTTTACATTCGATGCCCCTGAAAAATTTTCTCTGCATACCTACATTAAACTGAATGATAGATTACCAGCAAACGAAGTTATTACAAGACTGAAGAGGAAATCAATATGGATTGAACCGATTGACAAGCATTATCTTCCCTCTTTTCCGAAAGACAACTTGTTAAAATTGAATGTTTCTCATGTACGTATGGATGATATTGAAAATGGTGTTAGTGTTTTAATTAATGAAATAAGACAGGTCGCTAACAATAGATCCTTCTAAATTTCCTTGAATACATAAAGCTGGGCTCCTATATATTTGTACCGATACAGATGCACTTTTTATTTATTGTGGCACTTGGTACTCGATGGTTAAAATTAAGTGGCGAGGGGCATTAAACACATAATTGATAGCCTTTCACGATAGACCAACAACAAAGGAGAGATATCATGGCTTACTATAATAATGGCAACCGACGGAATTATTTCATCGAATTTGGATCGGGCCGCCCCGTCGTCTTGCTGCATGGCATCAGTAATTCTGGCCGAGCTTGGGTGCCTCAGATAGCTCCACTGGTCGAGGCAGGATATCGGGTGATTGTACCGGACCATGCCGGGCATGGTGCTTCGGCAAGGCTCAACCGACCATTCAGCGTGTCTGACATTGCCGCGGACGTGTTTGAGCTCCTTGATAATCTTTCTATAGAGGAAGCCGACATCATCGGCTTGTCGCTTGGCGGGATGGTGGCGCTCGAGATTGCGCTCACACAACCTCATCGCGTAGGGAAACTTATCGTCGCTAACAGCTTCGATACGACGGCAACGGAGGAGTTCCGGACCATGGCCGAAGGATGGGCCAGAACGTTTCGAAGTGAAGACGGTCCGGTCAAGCGGTTTGAAGGTATCTGGCCCATGAATGTTAACGAAACCTTCCGTGTAAGCACAGAAGGAGTGAAGACCTATCAGGTATGGCACGGCCTGGCGGCGACGGCCGACGGACAATCACTTGCCTATGTGGCTGAGGGGATTGTGGGCTTCGATGCAACAACAAGCTTGGCTACTCTGTCCATGCCCGTCCTGTTCATCGCAGGCGAGCAGGACCGTATGTCACTGCCAGATGTTTCCCAGCGCATGGCGGATCGCGTTCCGAATGCACACTATGTAGAGATTCAGGGTGCCGCGCATATTTCCAATGTGGATTCAGCTTCGGCATTTAACGAGGCAGTCATTACCTTTTTGGGCACTGTGCCAGCGAGCACCACGTCAGATTAAGGTTAATTATGAGTTGAGAAGGCACTAAGACCAAGGCTTATGCATGACCACCACCACCATAAGACCAGGTCGCAAAAGGGCTGAAATTCCTCGCTTCTTCAACTCTTTGAGGGCTTTTTTAAGCTGATATATGCTTCTAAGCTGCTACCTTCATTTCTTCCTTGTATGCTAAGAGCAGTTGCCGATTCTTTAGTGAATTGGAAATTGCTCTTCTTATTTTTTGAGCTCTGAACATTGAATTTGATTTAAAGTGGTTTAAAACATAATAAAGTTGTTTATTAACCAAATTTTTAATATATGGTGTAATATAACTCTTCAGTTAAACCTTCAGGTAATCTCCATCCAGGAGACGACTTTTTTACAAGAGAATTGTCAAAATTAGAAGCCATGAATAAGGGGCTGACTCTACCTTATATTAGTAATTAAAACAGGCAGATATCTATCTAATACCAACTCTACAAATTCAACCTCTTTTAAAACAACCTCTTATTAAGCTTTAGAAATATCAATAAATCCTTCTCCGAACACATCACGAACATCGTGTATAGCGATGAAAGCATTCGGATCAGTAGATTGAACAATCCTTTTTAGCTTTATTACTTCTTGCTTACTAATAACAATATAAAGAATTTCCTTTGGGGTTTTTGTATAATAACCATGACCCGAATATACGGTTACCCCTCTGTCCATTGATGTAGTTACCTGTTTGGCAATGTCATTCGGTTTATCAGAAATAATCGTAATGGCCTTCTTCGGATTCAAGCCTTCGATTACAAATTCCATCACTTTCGTTCCTATATATAGCATAATAATTGTCAACATCAGCTTTTCTGCACCAATGATAAAATAAGATGAAAAAGCAACTAATAAATCAAAAAACAATAGACCATAGCTAATGCTCCACCCTAAATATTTATGTGTTATCCTTGCTAAGATGGTAGTACCTGCTGTTGTTCCGCCAACCCGAATGATTAGGCCAATCCCACACCCTACAAATATTCCTCCAAAAATGGCGTTTACCATCAATTCATTAGAAGCAATATTCCAACTTTCTGTCAGATGAAGAAAAAGCGAGTTAAAAACTACAGCAATAATCGTATAAATCGTTGTTACCTTATTCAAAAATTTATAACCAATTATTAACAAAAATGCATTCAAAATTAAGTTGACTAAACCTGGTGACCACTCAAATAAATAGTAGGTAATAATCGTGATACCAGTTACTCCTCCTTCACCAAGCTCGTTCGGAATAACAAATAAATTAACACCTAACGCAAAAAGAAATGCACCAATAATAATAAAAATAATGTCTGTGGTTCTTTTTTTCATACACTACCTCACTGCTTATAAAAATATTTACTCAGGCACAAACTCTCACCATTATATCGTGGAACATTTAAATCGAACAGTAGTATGTTTTTTATTTTAATTAAACTTTATTACAAATTATCAATATTTTTTAATAATTATCGGATGTAAAGAACAAATAAAGTTGGAAACAGTACTGTATTAGATCATGAAACATCCCTATAGAAAAAGTAGAGCGAAGCTTCGCAGATTCAAAAGAACTGCATGGGCTTCGCTATTGCCGGTTGCGGGGATACATAATGCGAGTGAGCAGGTACTACTCACCTAACAGTTTTGATTCTTTAAACTCAACTCTGTGAATAATCCCTCCCATAAAATCGGCATTGGACAAATCACAGTTTTCAAAAATACCATCTGCTAACACAATATTTTTAAAAGATACATCATTAAATGATTCCGATTTAGCTATTTTGTTGAAAACATCTTAAGGGTTTCGTTTTAGTATACTTCTTGCCAATTCGATAAATACCTTCATCGATGGTGAAATCCATTTCTCTTGATGCCACAGCATTTGAGTAGCAAATCGTATTTCAGATAAATTCCAAGGTAAAGCGATCAGTTCTCCCCGCTCCATCTCTCCCTTAATCGCCATTTCAGGTAGTAAGGCAATTCCGAGTCCAACCATTGTGCATTGTTTAATGGCCTCTACACTATTAAATTCCAGTTCGGTCAAGCTGTCTGCCCCTCTTCTTAATAACGTGCGATAGAAGAATGTCCGATAAGAGCAACCCTTTTCACTTAATAAAATATGTTCTCTATTAAAATCTCCTATGCTTAATGTAGACCGTGTAGCTAATGGATGGTCGGGTGAAACTACCATAAGAAAAGGTTCGTCCAATAAAATCTCTGTATGAAGATCCGCAGATACGACAGGTTCATCCAGCATAAAGACCATATCAACATTTCCTTCTCTCAGACTCTGTTTCAAATTGTGACTAGACAAGGGCCTAAACAAAAGACGAACGTGTGGATATCGTTCGCGAAAAAGCCGGAGCAATGCAGGTAGCCGGTATGTACAGAGCACTTCGTCTGCACCGATTATAACCGTACCAGTTAATTCTCCGCTCTGACTTGAGACATACCGAGCCTCCTCTATATCATTTAAAATTTTGTTGGCATAGGGCAACAACTGGTGGCCTGCATCTGTTAATACGACACTCTTGCCCAAGCGATCCAGCAGCTTGACCCCTAATTCTTCCTCTAAAGCCTTGATTTGCATAGTTACAGTAGACGGAACATAGTTCAATACTTCGGCAGTACGGCTAAAACTGCGTGTGGAAGCAAGCGTCCAAAATGTTTTAAGTTGGCGGATTTCCATCGAGACAGCACCTCTTAATTCAAAAAAAATGAACATTATGGTCAAAAACGTTTCGTTGATTTGATGGTAACAGTATCGTAGAGTAAAAATCAAGCTTCAACACCAAATCTTGTATAACAAAGGAGAGACGAATCATGAAAGATTACGAAATTTATTCACTGGGAGATGTCGTGCTGCAATCTGGGCAAAAGATGCCTCAAGCCTTTCTTGCCTATAAAACCTACGGAACTTTAAATTCCGCTAAGTCCAATGTGATTGTCTATCCTACCTGGTTTGCAGGCCAACACACCGATAATGAGTGGTTGATTGGGCCAGGTAAAGCTCTCGATCCTGACAAATATTTTATTATTGTGCCTAATATGTTGGGAAATGGTCTGTCTTCCTCCCCGAGCAATACACCAACCCCTTTTGACAGAGCAAATTTCCCACTCATTACGATTTATGATAATGTCCGGCTACAACATCGGCTCGTAACCGAGAAATTTGGTATTACGAAGATTGCTCTAGTCGTTGGCTGGTCGCTCGGAGCGCTGCAAACCTTTCAATGGGGGACAAGTTATCCTGAGATGGTCGAGCGGATTGCACCTTTTGGCGGAACAGCAAAGACCAGGCCACATGCACAGGTTGTTTTTGAAGGGCTTATCGTAGCATTGCAAGCTGACTCCAATTGGAAGAAAGGCTTCTATACCCATCAGCCTACAGCAGGTCTCGCCGCGATGGGACGTGCCTATGCTCCTTGGGGATTTTCTCAAGCTTATTATTTGGAACAGCTCTATCAGGTGGAGGGATACTCGACGTTAAAGGCATATTTGGAAGACTATTGGGATCAAGTGTTCCTTTCCTTCGATGCCAACGACTTGATTGCCATGCTCCGCACAGGGATAAACGGGGATATTAGCGCCAATCCTCAAGACAACGGAAATTTTGAACAGGCATTAAAGCGGATCACAGCTCATGCCCTTGTCATGCCAGGATCGACCGACTTGTTTTTTCCTCCCAAGGATAATGCGTATGAAGTAAAACACATGCCTAATGCAGTTTTCCGTCCTATCGAATCCAAGTGGGGACATTGCTTTGGAATCGGACAAAACGAACAGGATTCTCTTGTGATAGACAACTATCTGAAACAATTTTTAAAGTTAGGATAAGTGACTTTATGTAATCCAGTAGCGGAGAACTAGATAATTGGTCTTCTTAAAAATGCACGTTTTTGGACTTCATTTTACCAAGTAGAGCTGATTGTACATCGAAAATTTTGCGGAAGTTTGACTAAGCGATTGACTTTATACCCGACTAGAGGGTGTATACTCAGACTGAAATAAAAGGAGGGAAGGTGAAGCATTGTTTAAAATCAGCGAATTTTCTAGGCTAAGCAGAATTCCTCTGCAAACCCTGCGCTATTACGATCAGCTCGGAATCTTAAAGCCTGCCAAAACCGATGAATCAACTGGGTATCGATACTACTCCGCTGAACAGCTGCTGGAGATTAATCGAATCGTCATTTTTAAAGAATTAGGGTTTACGCTACAGCAAATCGCGCATCTTCTCCAAGAAGATATATCTGCTGAACAGATTCGTGGCATGCTTAGACTAAAAGAGAGTGAAATCGAGAAATTGCTTGATATCGAAAGGTCTAAGCTTACCCGAGTTAAAGAACGAATACAGCTTGTGGAGCGCGACGGTAGAATAGATAAAGAACAGGAAGTTGTTATGAAGCGCGTTGAAGAAATGCCCATGATTACGTATGCTTCGACGGGTACAGTTGACGATATTCCAATCCTCTTCGAAATCTTCGATGGACTTCTCGATAGCCGATCCAGATCTTTCTTATCTGGCCCAAAGACGGTTCTATGGAACGCACTCGGTAGCACTGTGCATGCCTTTGAGCTTGAGGTAGGCTATACTGTGAAATCGAACGATCTTAAGCTGCCCGAGCATCTTAATCTACGTTACTTGCCTTCAGAGACAGTAGCCGCGTTGTTGTTCCGTTCAGATTCAGCGTTTTCGGAGACAGCATGTATAGACCTTGCTACATGGATCCAGCGTAACGGCTACCGTATTCGAGGCGATCGGCCGGGAAGGGAAATCTATGTGCCGCTTTCAGGTGAGCCGGGTACTTGTCTTGTCGAAATCCAAATTCCTATTGAAGAAAGAGAGGATCGTCTATGAGTAATAAATGGGTTGTAAATTTACTTGCTTTGGCAGTGTTTCTTATTGGGACAATTGAGTACATTTTAAGCGGAATCCTCCATATGGTAGCAGCAGATCTTGGAATTACGACATCTTCTGCTGGAGCGCTTGTTACGGCTTTCGCCCTTTCCGCAGCGCTTGGAGCCCCCGTTGTGATTGCGGTAACCATCCAGGTGGATCGTAAAAAAATACTGTTGATCATGCTCGGTATTTTTATTCTGAGTAACTTCCTAGTCTACTTCAGCCCCTCTTTTGAAATGATATTGGTGGCGCGAGTGATTCAAGGCCTCAGTGGAGGAGCTGCTACTGTTATTGCAATGGCTGTGGCGACTCGTTTGGTCGAAGTACAGAATCAAGGTCGAGCTATCGGCACTATTTTGATGGGTTTAAGCAGTTCTCTTGTTCTCGGTGTACCTGCAGGCACGTTTTTAAGCGAAGTTGTTGGCTGGAGAACTTTATTCATCCTTATAGGTATGCTAACGTTGATTCCGTTGCTGGTAGTCTTCGCCAGAGTCCCGTCTATTACCGAACAAAGAACTATTACGATCGGAATGCAGCTGTCGATTTTGAAAGACAAAAAGATTGTTCTTGCGCTTGCCACTACACTGTTCTATATTGGGGGATACTCTACGCTGTTTACTTATATTGCTCCCTTCCTACAAGCGAATGCCAAGTTGTCGGTTACTGCGCTTTCCAGCATTCTGTTGCTCTTTGGTCTTTGCAGTTTTTTCGGCTCCAAATTTGGAGGAGTGATTACGGATACAAAAGGGCCGAAGTTCATGATCTACACTGGTCTTTCCCTCCAAGCCGGAATGCTACTTCTGCTAACTTGGGTAGGCGGCTTGATTTATGCTATCATCCCGTTAATCATGATATGGATGGTGGCAACATGGGCGACCTCCCCAGCACAACAGTCGTATTTGGTTTCCTTAGTACCACACTCACCAGATATTGCTCTTAGCGTCAATACTTCGTTTATCCAGTTTGGTTTCGCTCTCGGCTCGGCTATCGGGGGGCAGGTGATCAGCGGTTCCTCAATAGGTAACCTCGTCTGGTCTGGACTTATAATGGTCTTACTGGCTCTCCTGATAGCAGTCCGGTTGTTCGCTTACAATAATAAACCTGAACATGTAACAAGTTAAGTAAGACAAAAAAGTCGATTCCTTTAAAAAGAAGGAAATCGGCTTTTTTTGTTTGGAATTTGCTTAGCGTACAACTTTTATACATCAACTCCATAAACCTACATTTTCGAACAAATAAAAAACATCCATTTTGAAAAAAGATTGAACAAAATGGATGTCTTCTTAGCATGCCTATGTTTAGTTTTAATAAAAAGGCTCTTTTCGTATAAATTGTTGTTTTTAGACTATAAACTTAGTCCGTTGATTTCCGCTCCAGACACTTGCTTTCCGCGGGGAGGGATGGGAGCCTCCTCGGCGTTACCGCCTGCGGGGTCTCCCACTTCCCTCTTTTTCCCGCAGGAGTCAAGTGCCCTCCGCTACAATCAACTCAGATTGTTAATACAATATCACAAAAAAAGCAACAAACTTTACGAAAACAGCCAATAAAAAAGTTTGATCACTTTTTCCTGCATTCTCTTAAATTTTTATGAGAGGATTTTTCATTTATCTCCTGAATTAAGTGTAATAAGTGAAAGTAGAACTTTATTGAAATTTTGTTTATCCTTGATATTGGCAAAAAATACTTCGTCAACTGACTCGACAATCGGGATGACAACCTTCACTTTATTACAGCCTTCTTCTGTAGTTGAAAGTAGAATTTCACGTTTATCTAAAGGATTTTTAGTTCTTTTCAAAAAACCTTTCGATTCAAGAGTCCGAACTACATCGGAAACCATCATAATATTAGTCTCTGTAAATTCAGCAAGTTTTTTTTGGGTAACATTTTCTCCATAAGTACACAAAAAATCACAAGCAGCTAATAATACAAATTGTACATGAGTTAAATCAAACCGACTAAGTTCCTTTGCAATCATTCTTTGCCAAGCTTGAGTTACCTGCCATAATAGAAAACCCGAGCTTTCCTTCGGGGTGTTAAATTTAGATTTCCATTCCATTTAAATTCACTCCCATAGCATTTCCAATTACAATAAAATCCCAATAGTTTCTATTGCTAACTATCAGTATGCAAAAAAGATCTATCCTTCTTATACAGGATAGATCTTAGTATTGAATGAATTGTAAAGTTTAACTGTGCACCCTTTAGCCAATCAAATCTAAAGGGGTAGAACATCGTGATTTTATTTTAAACATCGCATCTTTTTTATAAACGTCGCAACTTTATTTCAAATCTACAACATGTTAAAGTTCTACTATAGTTCAATACTATTGCAGACCAATTTTTGCACCAGTACCCCATCAGATAATATTTTCGTTCCTCCTATTTACTTCTTATCCTTATCAATCATTTTCAAATACCTATATACACTAGGTTCAGATATATTTAGTAATTCAGCGACTTGAGATACGGCACCTTTTAATTGGAAAATTCCTTTTTTGGATAACTGGTTGATGATCTCAATCTTTTGTTCTTGCTTTAAGGCGATATTTGGATTTAAAAGAGATGGATCGACGACCGAGTATACGATTTCTTCAATAGAGTCTGAAAAATATTCGATCATTTCATTATCGTGATGCTCTTCTATCGTTTCCTTTTTCGAAGGAGCGGTCTCATCTTCTATTGGGCTAAGGAGCTGAACCAGGTCTAGAATGTCATTTGCAATTTTCTTATGTTTGCTAAAATCAAAATTGATACAGAGCATACCGATTAATTCGTTATTTTCATCTTTAATAAAATAAGTAGAACCACGAATTTCTTTTCCTAGTTTGGTAATTCCTTTATAGTTCGTTACATAGTCTTTATCTTGATAGGTTTTGTCCTTCATCATTTTAAGTGCAAGTTCTGTTAATGGTGCATTGTTTGTTCGACCACTAATATGATTATTTGCAATGGCTCCTACATAAGAGTTATTTTTCTCGATAATGTGTAAAACCACTTCATAGTTTTCTCCTAGAACTATACCTAAAAATTCAACTAGTTTTTTGTAGTGAATCAAAACTTTATTCTTCATAATTTTACTCCTTAAAAAACGGTAATAGACTGTCTATGAATATCCCTCTAAAAACTTATGAGAGAAAAGGCTAAAATCTAAATTGATTTAAGTTTAACAATTTTTCAATAAATCTTCCAGTGCAAAAAAGACGATATAACTCTATAATCCTAGAATCCATATTTGATAAGTAGAGATTTTGGACATACATTTTAACAAAAAAGGTGTATATGTCTCTTTTTGAATGTCATTCTTAAAAGTGTATTCTAAATAATATTTTTTTCAAAAAATTATAAAAAATAAATTGAAATAGAAAATAATTGATAATATAATATTATCACGATAATAAAAAATTATAAAAAGGGGGTGTTCTAAATGAAAAAGTATCCGGAAGCGCTTGGTCCTTAACCTATTTATCAAACATCCACATTTCACCAAGCTCACAATACAGAATCGCAAGAGTTCACATATACACGATTTAAACCATCAAATAAGGGAGGCATTGGAGGAAACGATTTTATGTTTAGAATGTGCTAAATATGGTTTTGCCTTTTCATTTGGCATGGCAGTGATCTGCAGATTTTATTGCCAAGGAGCTTCAAAAACACAGTAAAATGAAAGCGCTTTATTGTTTGCGAACACAAAGGGAAAGAAGTCCATTTTTCACAAGTAAGTAATAGAGAGTCATATTGACTTATGATTTAAGTAACTATTGATTGTGAAAGACTTCTTTGTAAATGTATAAATGGTTAAAAATAACGAAGGGGATGGAATTATATGAATGAACTGAATAAAAAGGGGATCTGGAAATCGTATAAATTTCCTATCATTTTAATACTATCAATCATAGCAGGAAGCATTATTGGCTTGATTGCTGGACCTAAGGCTGAAGTTCTCAAACCGTTGGGTGATATTTTTATCAATCTCATGTTTACCATTGTCGTTCCTCTTGTATTTATCTCTATTAGTAGTTCCGTTGCTAACATATCAAGCCTCAAGAGACTCGGTAAGATTCTGGGAGTTATGCTATTAGTGTTTGTGTTTACTGGGATTATTGCTTCCATCGTTATGATTATGGGTGTGTCAGTATTTCCGCCGGCAGAAGGGGTACATGTTGAAATGCAGAAGCCGGATGAAATAAAGCCATTGAGTACGTCAGAACAAATTGTATCCGCCTTCACTGTGCCTGATTTTCTTGAATTGTTTTCAAGAAAAAATATGCTTGCTCTAATTGTTTTTTCTGTATTATTCGGTCTTTCTATTAGTATGCTAGGTGAAAAGGGAAGGAAAATTTCGGCGGGGCTTTCTTTACTATCTGATGCCATAATGAAGCTCGTTTCGATTATTATGTTATTTGCTCCAATCGGATTAGGTGCCTATTTTGCGACGTTAATTGGGGTATTCGGTCCTGAATTGCTTGGCTCCTATGCAAAATCGATGGCCGTTTATTATCCAATTGCAATTGTTTATTTCTTTGTTGCCTTCACTATTTATTCATTTATGGCTGGAGGGAAAAGAGGAACAACAACATTCTGGAAGGAAATCATTACTCCTGCTGCCACTTCTTTTGCAACAGGAAGTAGTGTTGCTACAATTCCAGCAAACTTAGTGGCTTCCGCTAGAATTGGTGTTCCAAGAGACATCCGCGAAATGGTGATTCCTATTGGAGCAACAGCCCATATGGATGGATCCTGCTTAAGTGCAATATTAAAAATTTCTTTTCTTTTCGGTCTGTACAATATGTCTTTTACCGGAATAGATACGTTTGCAACTGCGATTCTCGTTGCCGTATTAAGCGGTATGGTTGCGTCTGGAATACCAGGTGGAGGTTTTGTCGGTGAATTGTTAATTGTCACAATGTATGGGTTCCCTCCAGAAGCTTTGGTGATCATTTCAATGTTAGGAACCTTGGTAGATCCTCCAGCGACGATGGTGAATTCAACTGGAGATACCGTTTGTGGAATGATGATGGCTAGAATTATTGAAGGAAAGAATTGGATGGTTAAGAAGTTAAAACCTTCCGAAATGAACGTGACAGAATATACTAGTGAAATGTAGTAACTTATAGCTAAAAAACGATTTCCTAGAAGTGAGGAAATCGTTTTTTTGTGGAATTGAAAACCCTAGGCTGGTGTCCGCCAACATAAAAAAACAAACAGTTTGCTGATTACGATGTTGCTCCACAAAAACTGAGCTGCCTCGTATTTTTTAAATTCTCTTTTTTAGTTAGATTTTTAATAATAATTTTTTTCTCAAAATTTTAAAAAATAAATTGAAATAGAAAATTTTTGATAATATAATATTATCACGATAATAAAAAATTATTACAACGAGGTGTTTTATATGAAAAAGTATCCGGAAGCAATTGGTCCTTATTCAGCATATCGTAGAGTTGGCAATTTGGTTTATACATCTGGACAACTTCCAATTAATCCAGAAACAAATGAATTTCCTAGTGATAAAATTGAGTGTCAAACAAGACAATCACTATTAAATGTAAAGGCGATCATCGAAGAAAATGGCGGTTCGATGGATGACATTATCAAAACGACTGTTTTTTTAAATGATATGAATGATTTTAATGCGATGAACGAAGTATATAAAGAATTCTTTAATTCTCCTTATCCTGCAAGAACAGCTGTTGCTGTTGAAAAATTGCCAAAAAATGCATTAGTTGAAATTGAGGTTATTGCGGCGATTGATAAATAAAATGGAGATGAAGAATATGAAACTAGACACAAAATTAATTCATGGTGGTCCATTACTAGATGAATATACAGGTAGTTCATCCATACCGATTTATCAAGCATCCACATTTCACCAAGCTCACTTTACAGAACAACAAGAGTTCACCTATACACGATTTGGCAATCCAACAAGGAAGGCACTGGAGGAAACGATTGCCTGTTTAGAATGTGGTGAATATGGTTTTGCCTTTTCTTCTGGTATGGGAGCGATCACTGCAGTGCTGCTTAATTTTTCAAAAGGAGATCATGTAATCCTTTGCAAAGATATATATGGGGGAACCTATCAACTAGTAACAGAGATGTTTCCTAAGTATGGAATCGAATATTCTTTCGTAGATGAGACGAGTCTCTCTTCCTGGGAAGAAGCAATCAAGGAAAATACAAGAGGTATTTATATCGAGACCCCTTCTAATCCCCTGTTAACCATTACAGATATAAAAGGTGTTGTAAAGTTAGCGAAGCAGCACAATATTAAGACCATGATCGACAATACGTTTATGACACCGATCTATCAAAATCCAATCACACTCGGAGTAGATATCGTCATTCATAGTGCGACGAAATTTATTAATGGCCATAGTGATGTAACAGCTGGTTTGGTTGTTACCAGTGATGAAGAGATTGCTAACACGATATCCAAAACGCAAAAAATGTTTGGTAGTATGTTAGATCCTTATAATTGTTGGTTAGTTTTAAGAGGGATCAAAACAATGAATGTTCGTATGGAAAAGGAAGTAGAAAATGCAGATTTTATTGCCAAGGAGCTTCAAAAACACAGCAAAGTGAAAGCGGTTTATTATCCAAGTCTCGCCAATCACAAAGGGAAAGAAATCCATTTTTCACAAGCAAGTAGTGGAGGGGCCGTATTGACTTTTGATTTAGGTAACTATGAAAATGTGAAAGACTTCTTTGCAAATGTGACGCTTCCAATTGTCGCTGTTAGTTTAGGTGGTGTAGAATCAATCTTATCATACCCATTCACCATGTCCCATGCCGTAATCCCTGAAGAAGAAAGACTTAATTTAGGAGTGACAGACGGATTAATTAGACTCAGTTGTGGGATTGAAGACAAATATGATCTTCTAAATGATATATTTAAAGCATTAGATCAAGTGAAATCAGTGGCCTCATAAAGGGGAAAAATACTTTAAGGATTGGATGTGATCTGTGTGGATAAAGTGTCTATCGCCAATTTACCTACAAAAATTGAAAAAGCCCATTTTTTTAGTAAACACTTGAATAAATCGGTTTATATTAAACGCGATGACCAGACTGGAATGGCGACATCCGGAAACAAAGTTAGAAAGCTAGAATATTTGTTAAAACATGCTCAAAACAAAGGATGTGATTATTTAATCACAAGTGGCGGGATCCAATCGAACCACGCGAGAGCAACTGCTGCAATTGCCGCTAAATATCAAATGAAATCCTTATTGATTTTAAAAGAAAGTGAAATATATAAGAATGAAGGAAATCTATTTTTCAATAAATTAGTAGGTGCAGAAATTAAGTTGGTAAGTGAGGAAGAATACCAAAATTTAACACCAATCATCGAAGAATTGACCAAAGAGTTGACTGAATCGGGACACAAACCCTATGTTATTCCGATGGGAGGTTCAAATGGTATCGGTGCTTTAGGGTATTTAGATGCTTACAATGAAATACTGCGTCAAGAAGAGCAATTAGGTATGAAGTTTGATACGATCGTAGTTGCAAACGGCTCAGGCGGAACATATGCAGGTTTGCTATATGGAAATAAAGAATGTAATAAAGATAAAAACATTATCGGAATCAGTGTTTTAAATCAGGAAGAACAAGCAGCACATGATATATTGCATATTTTAGAAGATATGAATCAATATAGGGATAATCCTTATTCATTTATAGAAAATGAGATCAACATTATTGATCGTTATATAGGATTAGGATATGGAAAAAGCCAATTGGAAGAGCTGAAATTTATCGAGAAATTCGCACATGAAGAAGGAATTATCCTTGATCCTGTATATACTGGGAAGGCCATGTATGGTCTATACCATGAACTTAAAAATGGAAGCTTGCAGGATAGCCAAAACATATTGTTTATTCATACGGGTGGTATTTTTGGCTGGACGGATGAGAAGATTAACATGTTATATGGTTCTAATTAAAAGGCTGTTTTCGTAAAGATTGTTGCTTTTCGTAAACGGCTCCAATACTTGATTAAATTGTTTCGTGCTCTTTTCTTCATCCCATACTTTTTGTATAAGTGCAAAAATAACCGTAAAAATCCAACTAGATATTTACTGCGTAAAATCTCTGCCGATTTTTACTTTGTTATAAATAGCAACAAAGTATTAGAAAAGAGCCTTTTAAAATGTCTGCTTATGGGCATGTCTTGAGATGTGCCCGGCAGGCATAAGTTGGGTTATGATGAAATTAGTTACGGAAAAAAATCTCGAAAAAAGAGGGTAAATCTATGTTACACAACTTTGATGAAACTTTAAATAGGATCGGCACTGATTCGGATAAATGGGATAACGAAGGGAAAGGTGGCTCATTGATTCCACTAGGGATTGCTGACACTGATTACAGGGCTCCTCGTGAAGTATTAGATGCTTTAAAGAAAAAAGTAGACTTTGGAGTCTTCGGTTATGGACTTTTTCCTCAAGAACGATTTACTAGTGCGATTAAAGGTTGGTATGGGCGCCATCATAAAGTCGATATTCGAGAAGATGAAATTAGTTATGCCCCAGGGTTAATGACAGGTGCTTTATGGATGTTTTTAGATGCTTATTCGAATCCAGGGGACAAAGTCATGATTCAAACTCCAGTTTATGCAACCTTTAAAAAGGTAATTGAGAAATATAATCGAAAAGCTGTCGACAATTCATTAAAATTCCAAAATGGAAGTTACGATATTGATTTTGAAGATTTAGAGAATAAATTAAAAATGCCTGATGTGAAAATACTTCTTGTATGTAATCCTGCTAATCCAATTGGACGGGTATGGACAAAAGAAGAAATGAAGAAAATGTACGATTTATGCCGAGCGAATAACGTGATCATTATCAGTGATGAAATACATAGCGATATGATCCACAAAGGATTATCTTTTCACTCCTTTTTAGAGTTTTGTGAGGAAGAGGATAAACATGTTGTGGTGATGAACTCTCCAAGTAAAACCTTCAATTTAGCATCTTTCTTTAGCGCTTATGTTATTATAAAAAACAAAAACCTGAAGAGAGCTTTTGATGATATTTACATAAAACACCACTTTGATTATAACTATTTAGGGGTGGAGGCTTTAATAACCTCTTATAATGAATGCGATTATTATGTAGATGAATTAAATGATTATTTACGAAAAAATATTGCTTTTGCTATTGAGTACATCAATAAAAATATGCCAAAGTTAAAAGTTCAATATCCTGAATGTTCCTATTTGTTATGGATTGACTGTGAAGAGTTAGGCTTAAATAGTGAGTCATTAATGCAATTCTTTGAGGATTCAGGAGTTAGGGTCAATGCTGGGAGCACGTATGGAAAAGATAGCGGTAACTTTGTAAGAGTAAATATCGCTTGTACAAGATCTTTACTAGAGTTGGCTTTAAAACAGATAAAGGAAAGCTATGATAAAAATGAATCTAAATTAATTTCGAATATTCGCTAGACAAAAAGGAATGGTCATGGTCTTCACTCGTTCTTTTATCCCTGTATTAGACTACTATTATACAGGGGTGTCTGCGCTAAATATATTGACTATTCCAAAGATGGTAAAGATTATGTGCGTTTAAAGCGATGGTTTAGTCAAAAAATCTAAAGATTTCAGAGGAATTTAGAGGTTATTCCTGAATGTATGGAGGCGCTGGTAAAGTGAGCATTCCTTTTACAAAAATGCATGGTTGTGGAAACGATTTTATTTTGATCGATAATAGAGAAAACATCATGGAGAGAATATCATTAACCAAATTCGTTACGGAAGTTTGTAAAAGGAGATTTAATATTGGCGCAGATGGTCTAATATTGTTGGAAAAATCACCTATTGCGAATTTCAAAATGAGATATTTTAATGCCGATGGCAGCGAAGGAGAAATGTGCGGAAATGGAGCTCGTTGTGTTTGTAGATTTGCCTACGAGCTTGATGTGGCTGGAAAGGAAATGACATTTGAAACGCTAAATGGAATTTATGATGCATACATCCATGAATCTCATGTAAAAATAAAATTCCCTTCCATTAAAAAGAGTGAGGTTGCACTAAACCAAGTATTATCTATTAACAAACAAATCGAATCCTATCATTATGCTTATGTTGGTGTACCGCATACGGTATGGTTGCAAGATTCTTTTGACCCATTGAAATGGCCTTCTTTTCATGATTGGGGAAGTAAGATCAGGAATAGAACCGACATTTTTCCACAGGGGACTAATGTAAATTTAATTGAAATTATCGATCAGCATCATATCAAAATTAGGACATTTGAGAGAGGTGTAGAAGAAGAAACTTTTGCATGTGGGTCAGGTGCAACCGCATCAGCGATTGTATTACGATTATTGAATTTAATTGAATCTCCTGTCACTGTAAAAACTCTTGGTGGAACCCTTGTAGTCTCATTTCAATTAACAGAAGAAATGATTAAAGACATATTTCTTGAAGGGAATGCCGTTATGGTCTGTGAAGGGATCATTCCACTGGAAAGCTTAGAAAGGTGTATAAGTGTTTAAAGATAACTAGAGGGGATGGAATTATATGAACGAACTAAATAAAAAAGGGATATGGAAATCATATAAATTTCCTATCATTTTAATACTATCAATAGTAACAGGAAGCATTATTGGCTGGATTGCCGGGCCTAAGGCTGAAGTACTCAAACCGTTGGGCGATATTTTTATCAATCTTATGTTTACCGTTGTCGTTCCTCTTGTATTTATTTCTATTAGTAGTGCCGTTGCCAGCATAGCAAGCCTCAAGAGGCTCGGTAAGATACTGGGAGTTATGCTATTAGTATTTGTGGTTACGGGGATTATTGCTTCCATTTTTATGATTATAGGTGTGACAGCATTTCCTCCGGCAGAAGGAGTACATATTGAAATGCAGAAGCCGGATGAAATAAAGCCTTTAAGTACTTCAGATCAAATTGTTTCCGCATTCACTGTACCTGATTTTCTTGAATTGTTTTCAAGAAAAAACATGCTTGCTTTAATCGTCTTTTCTATATTATTTGGTCTTTCCGTTAGTATGCTAGGTGAAAAGGGTAGGAAAGTGGCAGCAGGGCTTTCTTTACTTTCTGATGTCATAATGAAGCTCGTTTCTATTATTATGTGGCTTGCTCCAATTGGCTTAGGTGCCTATTTTGCAACGTTAATCGGAGTGTTCGGTCCTGACTTGCTTGGCTCTTATGCAAAAGCGATGGCCGTTTATTATCCAATTGCAATTGTTTATTTCTTTGTTGCCTTCACCATTTATGCTTTTATAGCTGGAGGGAAAAGAGGGACAAAAACATTCTGGAAGGAAATCATCACTCCAGCTGCCACTTCTTTGGCAACCCAAAGTAGTGTTGCTACGATTCCAGCAAACTTAGTGGCCTCCGCCAAAATTGGTGTTCCAAGAGACATCCGTGAAATAGTGATTCCTATTGGAGCAACAGCCCATATGGACGGATCCTGCTTAAGTGCGATATTAAAAATTTCTTTTATTTTCGGTCTGTTCAACATGCCTTTTACCGGAATAGATACATATATGACAGCGATTCTCATTGCTTTATTAAGCGGTATGGTCATGTCAGGAGTACCAGGTGGAGCTTTTGTCGGTGAATTGTTAATTATCACATTGTACGGGTTCCCTCCAGAAGCTTTAGTTATCCTTTCTATGTTAGGAACATTGGTAGATCCTCCAGCAACGATGGTGAATTCATCTGGAGATACTGTCTGTGGAATGTTGATGGCCAGAATTATTGAAGGAAAGAATTGGATGACTAAGAAGTTAAAACCTTCCGAAACGAACGTGACGGAATATACTAGTGAAATGTAGTATGTTATAGTTGAAAAAACGGTTTCCTAGAGGTATGGAAATCGTTTTTTTTTATTTTGTAAAAAAAATTGATTCGGGGATGGAATCAATCGAACCTATTGATTCCCATTCAGTTAATTTGATCGGGGAAAGGGAATCATCGAGCCCTTTGATTCCCGTTCAGGTTAATTTGATCGGGGAAAGGGAATCAATCGAGCCCTTTGATTCCCGTTCAGGTTAATTTGATCAAGGAAAGGGAATCAATCGCACCTTTTGATTCCCGTTCAGGTTAATTTGATCAGGGAAAGGGAATCAATCGCACCTATTGATTCCCGTTCAGGTTAATTTGATCAGGGGAAGGGAATCAACCGAGCCCTTTGATTCCCGTTCAGGTTAATTTGATCAGGGAAAAGGAATCAACCGAGCCCTTTGATTCCTGTTCAGGTTGATTTGATCGGGGAAAGGGAATCAATCGAGCCCTTTGATTCCCGTTCAGGTTAATTTGATCAGGGAAAAGGAATCAATCGAGCTTTTTGATTCCCGTTCAGGTTAATTTGATCGGGGAAAGGGAATCAAACGTACCTATTGATTCCCGTTCAGGTTAATTTGATCAGGGGAAGGGAATCAACCGAGCCCTTTGATTCCCGTTCAGGTTAATTTGATCAGGGGAAGGGAATCAATCGAGCCCTTTGATTCCTGTTCAGGTTGATTTTATTTGGGAACGGGAATCAGTCGCACCTATTGATTCCCGTTCAGGTTAATTTGATCAGTGGAAGGGAATCAACCGAGCCCTTTGATTCCTGTTTTAGTTACTTTGATTTGGGAACAGGAATCAATCACACCTTTTGATTCATACTCAAGCCTTTTAATTATGGCTCCCCTGTGGAAGGATAGAGAGTTAATAAAGATTTTCGGAAAATACTCTGCAATGTTGATCTACCATATGCGTTTCCTGTAAGGTAATGACAGTCAGTGTGTTGAAATAATGAACATTTTGTATTCCATCCAATTTATATCGTCATTTAAAGGAGAATAGAGACATGCAGAAGATAGAAAGAATATCAAATCGAATTGTATACTTGCCACCCTATGAAGAAACAGATCGACCCATTTTAGCAGCAGTTGCAGGAGATAAAAAGACAATTTTAATTGATGCTGGAAATTCATCCAAACATGCTAATTTATTTCTTAAACAATTAGAAGAATTGCATATTAGAGGTGACTTTCTTGCTCTAACTCATTCAGATTGGGATCATATATTTGGGATGAGTACAATAGATATAGAAACGATTGCTCATTATAAAACTCAGGAAAAAATTAAAAAACTTAAAGAGTTGTCATGGGAAGATAAATTCTTAGATCAGCGTGTTGAAGAAGGTACAGAAATTCCATTTTGTGCGGAAGCAATAAAGAAAGAATTGGGTAATCAGCGAGAGGTTTTTCTTCCAATACCTGATATCACATTTGATAAGAAAATGTCGATTAATTTAGGAGGGGTAACTGCTGTCATTGAACATGTAGGTGGCGATCACGCTGATGATTGCACTGTTATCTATATACCTGAAGAAAAAGTTCTTTTTTTAGGAGACTGTATGTATGCGAATCTCTACTCAAAAAAGTGGAGCTATACCATTGCGAATACATTACAATTAGTTGAGCAACTTGAAAAATATGATGCAAACATTTTTTTCTTATCTCATCATGATAAGCCGGTTTATAAAGAGGAATTCCAATTTAGAATAAAATTTTTAAAAGATACCGCATTTTTGACTAAAAAATATAGTGGGAATCAAAATGCTATTATTAAAGAAGTTTCAAAGGAATTGCAAAGGAAATTAAATGCAGAGGAAATGGAAATAATCGAATGTTTTGTCAATGGTTACGTTACTGAATAAGCCTCGCTATCCAAAAAAACTCTCTTTAAATAACAATAGAATTTTTCAATACATTCTAATCTCACATAATTGATTTATAAATAAACGGGACAAGGTGTCTGTCCCCTCGTCCCATTTTAACAGATAAATAGAAGTTAAACGAACATGACTAAAAAGGTGAGAATTATTTCTCTCCTTTTTTTCTTCTGAAAATGAAACTTGTGATCAAACTTTTTCGTAGTATGTTTTATACTAGACATTAAGCAGTAAATCAATAATGATTTTCTATCAATCGGTTTTATCTATTTAGAAAATTGATTAATATAGAAGAAAACTAAAAAAATAGAGGTGTTTAAAATAAAAAAGAAACTCCTTCACTTAGGAATTGGAATAATTATTGTTTTAATAATTATTTATCTGTTAAACCAGGTTAGCTTTGTATTTACCCCACTCGTTATTTTCATTCAAACGTTGTTTATTCCTTTTTTAATTTCAGGAATCTTATATTATTTGGCAAGGCCAATCGTTAAACTGTTAGAAGGGTGGAAAATTCCTAGAAAATTAGCGATTATGCTGATATTTGTAATGTTAATAGGGGTTATTGTGACCGTAGTTGAATTAGTTGGACCACTCCTTCAAGATCAATTTAAACGTTTAGTAGAAAATGTACCTGATATGGTGAAGGCTGGACAGGATGCTTTTGACTATTGGCAAAAGAATCAGGAATATATCCCGCAATTTGCCAAGGATATCATTGCTAATGTCACTGCAAAGCTACAAACAAATGCATTGTCTACTGGTGCAATAGTGGCCAAGACTTTAAGTAATGTGTTTGGCTTTATTTTCTCCCTTGTGATTGTTCCATTTATTCTTTTCTATATGTTGAACGATCGTGATAGATTTGTTCCTAATGTAACGCGCTTCTTTCCAAAATCAAAAGAGAAAGAAATTCGCTCCGTTCTTCATGATATGGATAAAGCATTAGGTGGCTATATTCAAGGTCAATTAATTGTTAGTTCAGTTGTAGGAATTTTATTATTAATCGGTTACTTAATTATAGGTTTAGACTATGCGCTAATTCTTGCCTTGTTCGGTATGGCAACAAATGTGATCCCTTTTCTAGGACCATTTATTGCAGCGACTCCTGCCATTATAGTCGCTTTCTTTCAGGATCCAATTATGGCAGTTTACGTAGTAATAGTTATGTTTGTTGCTCAACAAATTGAAAGTAATTTTGTTTCTCCACAAGTAATGGGAAAAACATTAAATGTTCATCCATTAACAATCATCTTGCTTATTTTAGTAGGAGGAAATCTTGCAGGCGTGTTAGGGATGATTTTAATTATTCCAACCTATGCTGTATTAAAAGTAGTCGTTCTTCACATTTATCAGCTATTTCGAATTAGAAAAGTAGAAGAATAAGGGAAAAGAGGGTGACTCAAAAGTCTAGATAATTAGACTTTTGAGTCATCCCTTTTGTTTTTTTAGAATAAAAAGACAAAAATCCGTATTTAAAATAAGACCTTTTGGATATTCTAAAAACCAAAATGAAAAGGGTGCTCAAAAAGTCGTTATTTAACGACCTTTTGAGTCACCCTCGTTTAATATGTGGACAATGGAAAACGTCTGTCATGTAAAAGAAGGATCTTTGAAAGTTCTATCGAAAAAATCCAGTAAGCTTTTTGTTGTTCGATCCCCGGAGAAATGCTTAAATCGCCCAGTCTCCGTTTCGGAAGATTGGAACAACAGTGCCATCTTGTTTGATCCCGTCAATATCCATTTTGTTAGAACCAATCATGAAATCAACGTGAACAGTAGAGGTGTTCATGCCATGTTTCAATAATTCTTCCTCACTCATTTTTGTACCGCCTTGAATGGTTGTTGGATAAGCTGCACCAATTGCTAAGTGATTGGATGCATTTTCATCATATAATGTAGTAAAGAAAGTAATATTCGACTGAGAAATCGGAGATGGGTCCGGTACTAAAGCAACTTCACCTAATCCTGTTCCACCTTCATTATCAAAGACCAATTTCTTAATGGCTTCATCCCCTTTTTCAGCTGAAATATCCACGATTTTTCCATCTTTAAAGTGAACTTCAATGCCTTCAATAAGAGTACCAGCATAGCTTAATGGCTTTGTACTGCGGACCACGCCTTCCATTCGATGTGTATCAGGAGCAGTGAAAACTTCTTCTGTAGGCATGTTAGCGATAAATTCTTCTCCTTTTGGATTATAGCTTTCAGCACTTGCCCAAATATGATTTTTTGGTAATCCGAGAGTTAAATCAGTGCCGGGTGCTGTGTAGTGTAAAGCATCAAATTGGATTTCATTTAATTTGGCTGCTTTTTCATTTAAAGTCTTTTTATGCGCATCCCAAGCGGCGATCGGGTCATCTTCATAGACACGACAGGTTTTAAAGATTTGATCCCATAAAGCATCTACTTGTTCTTCAGATGTTGAGAGATTAGGGAAGACATGTGCAGCCCAGCCAGCACCTGCAGCTGCAGCTACTGTCCATTTTAAATCATCATTTTGGGTAGCGATGCGTTGTGCTTTAAACGCTTTACCGGCTATATTTTGATAAGCAGCAACTTTTGTAGGATCAACACCATTTAGTAAGCCAGGATCACTTGATACAATGGATAAACGACAAACACGATGATTTAACACATGGTCTTCAGATTCTTGAATTTCGTATTCAGGAATGTCGGTTAGCACTTCTACAGGTTGATGTATGTAATGAAGTTTGCTGATTTCATCATCAGACCATTTGATAATTACTTTTTCTGCACCTAAACCGTAAGCTTCTTTTGAGATTAAACGGGCTAAAGGAGCCTGATCAACAGTAATCGTCACTTTTACCCAATCACCGGGTTGAACATTGATTCCTTTTGCAACTAAAAGTCTTGCATATTTTTGTAGATTTTCATTAAAATTTGGCAAAACCATTTTCTTACCTCCATCTTAGGAACCGTTCCCTGTTCCTTTTAATAATTGTACTGATGTTTTTCAGGTTAGTTTAACCATGCTATCTGTTCGATATTATACTCTAACTTTTTCATTAATTGTATTTTTTGTTTGAGATTTTTGAAAAGTCTCTTTTCGTAAACTTTGTTGTTTTTAACATCAAGTAAAAATCGGTAAAAATTTTACGAAGTAAATATCTACTAGGATTTTTACGGTTCTAATTTATCTTCCTATTGGAATTTAAGACTTATTATTTATGGAAAAGAGCACGTAACAAAATTTTTTTAGCCCTGAAAATCTATCCGAAAAACAATAATCTATTCGAAAACAGCCTTTGAAAAAGATAAAAATTTCAGCTATTGTTTTTGAAAGCTATGAAAATCAATAAATTAATGCTAGCTTTTAATAATAATCAAATAAGAATTTAATAAGATACCACCAACTACTGACTCTCTCACAAAAGTAGTACAAAAAATGAAACTATTCTCTAATTAAAACAGTATAATGTAGTTATAATGTTTCAGAAAAAGGGAGGAATGGACAGTATGAGTATATTGACAAGATTTAAGGATATTATGGCAAGCAATATTAACGCTTTATTGGATAAGGCGGAAGATCCGGAGAAGATGATTGATCAGTATTTAAGAAACCTTAACAAGGATTTAGGTAAGGTTAAATCGGAAACAGCATCAGTAATGGCGGAAGAGCAGCGGGCTAAAAGAGAAGTAAATGAGTGCCAAGAAGAGATGGAGAAAATGGAACGCTATGCAATGAAGGCATTAGAGGCAGGGAATGAAGGAGATGCGAGAAAGTTTCTAGAGAAAAAGACGGCGTTGGCAGCAAAGTTATCCGAATTGGAAACAGCCTATCAATTGGCATCTTCTAATTCTCTGCAAATGAAACAAATGCACGATAAACTGATCGGGGATATTGGTGAATTAGAATCACGAAGATCGATGCTCAAAGCAAAATGGTCTGTGGCAAAAACACAGGAACGAATGAATAAGCTGGGGTCATCGGTGACTAAATCAGGGGGATCAATCTCGGCATTTGAACGAATGGAAGAGAAGGTAAATCGTGCTCTCGATGAAGCGAATGCAATGGCTGAACTAAACGCAGGGCCGAAAGATGAAATAGCAGATCTGACAGCTAAGTATGACAGCAATAGCAGTGAAGTTGATGATGAACTTGAAGCACTAAAAGCGAGAATGAAAAATAATTAATAGTCATCTATTAAGAGCTGCAGCCACCCAGCTGCAGCCTTTCCATGATATAAAAAGGGGATGAGAACATGATCCTTCAATATAAATGTCCCAACTGTGGGAATGATATGAGTTTTGATCCTGATTCAGGCAAATTATCTTGTCAAAGCTGCGGCCGACATGAAAATATCGAAAATTTTCCTGAGGAGTTGAAGACGGCTACATTTTCTGAGGATGAGGCGAATGAGTACCATTGTGAGAATTGTGGAGCTGTGCTGCTGACACTTGCAGAGACAGCCGCAACAAACTGCAGTTTTTGTGGAGCGGGTGTAGTCATCGCCGATCGATTATCAGGACATCTTGCCCCACACAAGGTCATTCCTTTTTCTATTAGTAGGGAAGAGGCCGTTCAAGCATTTCAAAAATGGTGCAGAAAAGGACTTCTGACACCGAAAGGCTTCATGACAGCAGACCGGATCAAGAGTATAACAGGGATGTATATTCCATTTTGGTTATATGATTTAAATAGTAAGGTACAAGTAAATGCGGAGTGTACAAAGGTCAGAACCTATGAGCAGGGAGATTATATTTATACAGAAACAAACTATTATGATGTCTATCGTGATATCAACTTGGAGTATGACAAGGTTCCTGTTGATGCATCAGAGAAGATGGATGATAAATTAATGGATAAATTGGAACCATTCCCATACGATCAATTAAAAGATTTTAAAACTCCGTATTTAGCGGGATATATTGCGGAGAAATATAATTATAATGATGTAGAACTGCTCCCACGGGCGGAACATAAAATTAGCGAATATATTGATTCCTATATTTCTTCGACATTAAGAGGCTATCATACAGTAAATTATATGAATAAGAATATTGATACGAGAAAATTGAATAGTGATTATGTTTTGCTGCCCGTATGGATGGTCAGCTATGATTATAACAATTCCATATATACGTTTGCGATGAACGGACAAACGGGAAAAATTGTCGGCAAACCGCCCATCAGTACTGGTAGGGTAGCGACATGGTTTGGTGGCATCGCAGCTGGTACCTTTATCGCATTAAAATGTGTCTCCTATCTGCTGGGGGGTGGCTTTTGGTGAGTAGAATTCGTATGCTAAAGCAGGGATTCCTTTTCTTATTGATGACTCTATTGCTCCTTCTTCCTTTAGGAATATCGGCTAAAGCGCAAAACTTTGATCGGCATAAATATATTTATGATGATGCTGGGCTGTTAACAGATAAAGAAGTGAAAAAACTTCAAGCTTTATCAAGTAAGCTAAGTAAGGAAAGAGATACTGCTTTTATGGTTATTACGGTAGATGGAACTGATGGAAAGGGAGCCCGACAATATGTAGAGGATTTTTACGATGATAATGATCCTGGGTATGATCAGCCTGATGGAAATGCCGTCATTTTAATCCTCGATATGGAGGAAAGAGATGTGTATTTGGCAGGATTTAAAAAAGCAGAAGATTATTTGGATTCTTGGCGGCTAAAAGAGATTCGTGATGAAATTACCTCTGATTTATCAGATGGTAACTACTTTAAATCTTTTTCGGATTATATTACACTCTCCCATGAGTATATGGGTGAGGAACCAAGTGGCAGTTCGGAAGAGTATAATGGTTATGATTCGGGTGTCGAGAATGAAGAGTACGTTGCTAATGAAATGGGTGGAGATCAAGAAAATATCTTTTTTCAATGGTGGTTCCAACTCATTGCTGCTCTAGCCGTAGCAGGTGTCAGTGTAGGAATTATGGCTTATACCTCTGGCGGAAGGGTTACAGTAAATGGGCAAACCTATATAAATAGTAATCATTCAAAAGTTAATAGCAAGTATGATCGATTTGTTAGACAAACCGTAACGAAGCGGTTAAAACCTAAAAATAATAATAATAATGGCGGGGGATTCTCTAGTGGTGGAGGTACTACTAGTGGAGGGCACTCGCATAGCGGAAGCGGCGGCAAGTTTTAAAGGCTAGTTAGGTTAAGTAAGTGGAAAGGGGCAGATCATAGATGTCATTTTTTAAAAACCAATTTGCAAATGTAGTAGAATGGCAAGAATTTAGAGATGATATGATTTTCTATAAATGGAGCAATCGTGAGATCAAAAAGGGGAGTAAATTGATTATTCGTCCTGGTCAAGATGCGATTTTTTTAAACAATGGAAAAATCGAAGGGATCTTTCGTGATGAAGGCGAGTACGATATCGAATCGCAAATTATTCCTTTCTTATCGACCTTAAAGGGTTTTAAATTTGGATTTAATAGTGGCATGCGGGTAGAAGTGCTATTTGTGAACACGAAAGAGTTTGTTGTAAAATGGGGAACACAAAATGCCATTAATATGCCGGCACCGGGACTACCAGGCGGGATACCGATTCGAGCGAATGGAACGTTTAATTTTAAAGTAAATGATTATATTGCCTTAATTGATCAAATTGCTGGCGTTAAGAATCAATATTTAGTAGAAGATGTTAGATTACGCATCACATCACTCCTCGATCAGTTCCTGATGAAATGGATTACAAGGGAAGGAAAGGATATCTTCAATCTTCAGTCCAACTCTTTCGAAATTTCTAAAGGAATTCAAGAAGATTTAGATATGCAAATGACAAAGAGCGGCATCTCGATCACTGGATTTAATGTCATGAGCTTCAACTATCCAAAAGAAATTCAAGACATGATCACAAAAAATGCTTCCCACGGGATGATTAGTAATGTTGATAGATACCAGCAAATCTCTATGACAGATGGCATGGCATCAGGAAAAATGAAGGGTGGCGGAGCGGCATCTGATATGGCAGGGATGATGATGGGAATGAATTTTGCCAATCAAATGATGAACCAAATGAATCAAAATTCCCAAAATCAGCCCGCATCATCTCAACCTGCACAACCTGCTGCACAGCCAATGGCCGGCGACCAAAAGAGACCAAACTTTTGCCCGAATTGCGGTACAAAAACAGGCGAAGCAAACTTCTGCCCTAACTGTGGGCAAAAACTTGTTTAATTAGGGTGAGTTCTATTTTACTTGTCATCCATTTCTAAGTAGTTCTACTCAAAAAGGAAGGGAGATCCCTTTCCTTTTTTATCGTTTAGCGAAATTATAAAATACTCGCACTGTGAATAACTTTACGAAGAGCGAGGTTTACGTCTAGCGCAAGCAGAATTTTTGCAACAAGATCTACCAGAAAAGCGCGGAAACAAGTAGCTGAAGAGAGAAATCGGAACAAGATCTACCAGAAAAGCGCAGAAAGAAGTAGATCGAGAGGGAAATCAGAACAAGATCTACCAGAAAAGCGCGGAAAGAAGTAGATCGAGAGGGAACCGGGAACAAGATCTACCAGAAAAGTGCGGACAAAGGAATACCCCATCGGTAAGCCGATTTCTCCGTCTCCTCCCTACGATAAGCGGGCATCGGATCGTCCCTCGCCGTGTTTCCTAAATCTTGTGTCGAAGACTATGAAATCCGTACACTAGAGCTGCGGAGCTTGCGATTTTGTTATGATTAAATGAAAAAATTCTATATATCTTCTTTATATCCCCTAGTTGTACGGTGTAGCACTGCTCAACTGGGGGATATATTTGTATTCTGACATGTTTAGAAAATAGGTTAAATATCAACGTTAATTGGTGAGTCAAAAGAACTATTTATCATACAAGTTTTTCAATAAAAAATCGTTAATTTATTGGAAAAAGTTTCATTTTTCACATCATTTTTTTC
This sequence comes from Heyndrickxia sp. NPDC080065, assembly GCF_050281185.1. Taxonomy (NCBI): domain Bacteria; kingdom Bacillati; phylum Bacillota; class Bacilli; order Caryophanales; family Bacillaceae; genus Heyndrickxia; species Heyndrickxia sp. NPDC080065. Next base: position 137,893 of record NZ_JBNNWS010000009.1, read on the forward strand.
AGGAAATATTGATAAAATCAATGAAATTAACACTTAATGACGACTCTCAAAGAGATTATTTATAACACACATTTTGCCCTAGGAGTTTAAAATGAATAAAGATTCAATTTTGAACCCCTTAATGACTATAAATCTACTGCTATGCTAGAATGAAGCTAAAGTCGTAGGGATATGATCATATTTGTATTGTAAAAAGTTCAAAAATTGTTTTCCGCTTTGTGAGATACTGGGGTTGAAGGGTGTTCGCAATTGTTTCTGCCAACAATTAAAAAAGTTCTTGATAAAGGTATCAAGGTCGAAGGGAACAAAATCGGCTTGTTACTTCTTTTTTATGGGTTTGTAGGTGGGAGTAACCTCATAAAGGTAGCGACTTTTTTTACTTTTTAATCTAAAACTTTTTACAATACATTCATAATTAATGGAGGGGTTAGATGAAACGACGAAATATTTCAACAAAAGTATCCCTTGTATTATTTGTAGTTATTGCGATAGTTCTTACTGCTACGGCCGCTATTGTAAACGTATATACCAAAAATATTATGACTGCAAATATTGAAAAGGAAGTAAAAGTTGAAAGTAAATCGGTAGCGGATAAGGTAAATAACTTTTTTGAAGGGAAAGGGCAACTGGTGGATTCGATTACGAGTAATCAAACCGTGCTCCATTACCTCAATACAGCAAAAACACGTAACGAAGCGTTGACGAACAAATATTACAAGGATATGAATCAATCGTTAGAAGCAATTAAAAGCATGAACCCGGATGTGGCTATGGTCTGGGTAGCAAGTGAAAAAGGTAACTTTTTAACTGGGACAGGAAACGTACTTTCAGGTACAGACTTTGATCTTGCTGAACGTCCGTGGTTTAAGCCAGTAACGAATGCTGAAGGTGTATATTATACTGAACCTTATATGGATCAAGTCTTCGGTAAAGTGATTATGAGTGTAATGAAGGAAGTAAAGGTAAACAATGAATCAGTGGGAATTGTGGCGGTTGATATATTCCTCGATTCCATTCCTTCAATTATGGAGCAATATAAAATCGGTAAAACAGGCTACAGTATTTTAATAGCTCCTAATGGTAATGTGATTTATCATCCGAAGAAAAAATTAATTTTGAAGAATCTTACAAGTCAAAAGGGAGACATCGGTTCGATTGCGAAGAAGATGGTCGCAGGTAAAACTGGGCTAGAAACGGTGAAGCTTGACAACGAAAAGTATTACATAGGTTATAAACCAGTCGAGTCAACCGGTTGGTCTGTTGCAACAACAGTGACTCAGAATGAGGTATTTGAGCCATTAAACGGCTTAACAGTAAAACTTATAATCTTTTTCACTATTACAATTGTTATTTTAGTATCTATTACCTATCTTTTACTAAAGTATATGTTGAAAAATCTTACTGGAATGTCTCAAATCATTAAAAAGATTTCTGCAGGGGATTTGACGCACCGACTTGATATCCGTACAAAGGATGAATTAGGTCAAGTCTCAAATGATTTAAATGAAATGCTGGATAATTTGAATGGACTCATTCGCACTGTACAGATTAATTCATCACAAGTGGCGGCTTCATCTGAACAGCTAAATGTGAGCACTGATCAAACTTCTCAGGCAGCTCAGGTGGTGGCGGGTAACGTTGATTCGGTAACTGCAGGAACTTTGCAACAAATCAAAAGTACGAAGGAAGCTGCTGAAACAGTTGTAAAAATGTCTGAGACATTTCAGGCAGTCTCTACAGATTCAGATGCGGTTGCTAGAATATCTGAAGATGCCGTTCAAAAAGCAAAGCTTGGGGAAGAATCCGTTGTTTCAGCTATGAATCAGATGGAAACGATTAATGAAACGGTAAACGCTGCTGCAGATGTTATTACAAACCTAGGAAAACGGTCGAATGAGATTGGTCAAATCGTTGATACAATTTCTGATATTTCCAATCAGACGAATTTACTAGCCTTAAATGCTTCAATTGAAGCATCACGTGCAGGTGAGCATGGAAAAGGCTTTGCAGTTGTGGCGAATGAAGTCAAAAAGCTTGCTGAACAATCCAAACAGGCAGCTGGTCAGATTGGAGAATTGATTAAGGAAATCCAGTTGGAAACAGATTTTGCAGTGAATTCGATTAATAATGGAACACAAGAGGTGAAAAAAGGTTCAGATGTCGTCAAGACGGCTGGAGTGACATTTAATGAAATAACCTCTATCGTTTCGAGAGTTTCCGAGCAAATGATAGCTATTTCTTCATCGATTCAGCAGCTATCATCAAGCACGAAGCAAGTCGTTGAAATCATTCAAGATGTGGATGAGGTTGCCCACTCTTCTCAAGAAAGCTTTGAAAATGTGGCAGCTGCAGTTGAGGAACAAACTGCTACACTTCAGGAAATTGCCTCATCAAGTCAAGAATTGTCATCTATGGCTATGGAACTTGAAAATGCTGTTTCCAATTTTAAAATTTAATTTTTGTTTTATCATTCACAACTAATTGTGATAATTAAAGGATGTTTTTTTCGCTTTAAAAAAGTCCTTTTGAATAGTGGATATCTTTTAAGTAACTTATAACTAGTAATCTAATAACTATTAAACCCCCTACTTTTGCAGGGGGTTTTTATCACGATTTTCTTCATGAACTATATTAAAGAATTAGCTGTATGGATAAGATCGTTTTTCATGTTGAATGGAAATCCATTTAGTGGTTGTAAATGCATCTAGACTCCATTCTCCATTTAAACGGCCGACACCTGAGTTTTTTACTCCTCCAAACGCTACATTCGGCTCATCATTAATAGTTCCATCGTTTATATGAATCATACCTGTATCCATTAACTTAGCAAGTTCTGCACCACGTTCCACGTTTCTTGTATGAATAGCACCACTTAATCCATAAGGGGTTTGATTCGCGATCGAGATCGCCTCCTCGTCGCTAGAAGCTTTCATAATGGATACGACTGGAGCAAAGAACTCTTCATTTGCAATGGTCATGTCAGGAGTGACTTCAGTAAATACAACTGGTTCAACAATATTTCCAATGACATTGCCTTTAATGATAGGTTTGGCACCTTCCTCTATACCTTTTTCAATCAATGCCACTGTGTTTTGCACCTGGCGTTCATTAATTAATGGACCAATTATTGTACTGTTATCTTTTGGATTGCCGCAAGTTAATGTTGATACTTTTGATACATATTTCTCTACAAACTCATCGTATATTGCTTCATGAATAATTATGCGATTTGCAGACATACAAATTTGACCTTGGTGAGTAAAACGACTGAAGACAGCTGCACTGACAGCAAGGTCAATATCCGCATCTTCTAAAACGACAAGGGCGCTGTTTCCACCTAATTCTAAATGTACTTCTTTCAGGTTTCTGCCGGCTACTTCACCAATATGTTTTCCTGTTTTAGTAGATCCCGTAAATGAAATAGCACGAGGAATAGGATGTTCTACAAAACGATCACCGATCTCGGAAATTTCTGTCGTAATAACATTTAATAAGCCTTTTGGAAGTCCCGCACTTTCAAATATCTTAGCGATCATCGTACCGCCGGTGATAGGAGTATGCTCGTGTGGCTTTAATACAACGCCATTCCCACTAGCTAAAGCTGGTGCAACGGATTTCATAGATAGGAAGAAAGGAAAGTTAAATGGGCTTATTACTCCAACCACACCGACTGGAACTCGATATACGCGATTTTCTTTACCATCTATTGGAGAAGGTAAGATTGAACCATTCATTCTCATTGGTAATGAAGCAGCTTCTTTCAACATATTTTGTACTAGGCCAATTTCAAATTCTGCTTTTAATCGTGTTCCACCAATTTCATCGATAATGACATCAACGATTGCTTCACGATTTTCTTCAATAATATTGTAAGCTTTATCAAATACATTACGTTGGATAATCGGATTCGTTTTTGCCCATTGTTTTTGAACGTTTTCCGATGACTTATAAGCTACATCAAGATCTTCTAAACTGGCAGCTTTATAACTTGCAATTATCTCTCCATTGTAAGGATTCTTGTTTTCTATTGTTAGGCTGCTTGTGCCTTCTCTCCATTCACCATTTAAGTACTGACTGTTTAATGTTTTGAAATTTAACACTGCCATCTCAATCAACTCCTACTAGTTATTTTTTAGTTCTAAGTTTTCTTTCGCTAATTCAGCAAGATTTTGGATATTGGTGTTGATTTCTTCCATTGTAGCTGTCAGCTCCTCAATCGCAGCGGACTGTGAATCAGATTCGACATTTGTTTTTTGTATATCTTGATTTAGGCTTTCAATAATATCTTTAATTGTTTTTGTAATAGATTGTATTTCATCTACTTGTTGTTTGGATCCCGTTGCCATTTTTCTGATTTCATCTGCTACAACGGAAAATCCTCTTCCGTGTTCGCCAGCACGTGCCGATTCGATTGCTGCATTTAATCCAAGTAAGTTACTTTGATCAGCAATTCCTTTAACAACTACTGACACCTCTTCTATAAGCTTTACGCTATTATTTACCTCAAGGGATCTGTCAGAAATAAGTCTCATATTTTCTGCTAATTGTGAAATGGAAGTTGCCATTTCTAAAATTGTTTTGGTCACCTCTGATATTATGACGGAAAGGTTGTTAGCCACACTTGAGAGCTTGTTTGCCTTATCAACATTTTGGCCGATGCCAACCCCTCCAATGACTCTTCCATCCTCATCTCGAAGCGGTACTGCATGTGAAATGAGACTAACTCCTAATATTTCAGCGGGTACAATCATCGCCTGATTTTTATTCTCTCGAATGGCTTTCGTAATGATATCTCCTTCAATTAAAGGATCTCCCGGTGCAACATTCAAAGAGAATGATTTAGCTGGAAAGTTCATAATCAATTTTTCAGTATCATAAATACCGATTGTAATATCATCATTTACTAGTGCTTGAATATAGGGTCCAGCGTTTATAAAGGATTGCAGCATTGGATGAATCTCAGTCTCAATACTTATTGTCATTCTTCTTCCTCCTATCTAATAAATCTTCTTATAATATATATCGGTATTTTTCTGAAATAATTAAATATATGAAAAGTTCATTTATATACGATAGAATCAGAATATAGAAACAAGATGGAAGAGATAAAATATATAAACAACGATCAGCATTCAGTATTACGGCGATCAAAAGTGCCAAACTTTTGCCCGAATTGTGGTCAAAAGCTCATATAAACTGATAGGATGGTACTTTCGCTTCAATAAAGAAAGAGAACTGACCTTTTTGTATTTTAAAGTAAAAGCTGTATCCCATTTTTCTTAATCAGAAAGGTGCCTAAAATGATAAATGTAAATAAAATGGTTATTGCTGTTAAAGGTGTTATTTTAAATGAAGGAAAGGTGTTAATTGTAAAACGAGCAATCGATGATGAAATTGGTGGAGGAACTTGGGAATGTGTTGGGGGAAAAATAGAGTTCGGCGAAGATTTAGAAATAGCATTGGTGCGAGAAATTAAGGAAGAGGTTGGCTTAAATGTTACGGTTGAGAAGATTTTATATGCAACCACTTTCAAAACCGATCCTACAAGACAAGTAGTCATTCTTACATACTTATGTAGAAGTGAAAATAAACATGTCATTCTTTCCAAGGAACATACTGACTACCAGTGGGCAACAAAAAAACAATTCAAATCACTGCTGCCTCCAGAAATAATGAATGATTTTGAGAAACATCATGTGTTCAGCTCGAAAGAATGGCTATGATTCTTATTTAAGTCAATACGATGAATAAAGGAATGGGATCTTAAAATTATTAAGAGATCTCACTCGTTTTTCAATAATAACCTTTAACATAGCTTTTGCATAAAATATAGCTCACAAGGAATATGTAGCAATGATAAAGGAGAGTATCATGTACACAATTGGACAAGTAGCTAAATTTATATAAACTAGTCTCAAAAGTTCATAACCTTTTTAGTTTCAATGAAGTTTGCAAAAGATAAATTTAAGAATAAACTTAAATTATCTGTGATTTTTACTGCGAGTATCATTCAAGCCTCCCTATTTTTGATAACTTTGTTTCTCGTATCTAAAAATAGTGAAGTAGACTCTATTTTTACTATTTCTTCATGGGGAATGCTGATCTATTTCTTTTTTAAAAACTTTCTTGCAGGGCCACTAGGAGAAGAATTAGGGTGGAGAGGTTTCGCTCAAACGGAGCTCCAAAAGAAGCATTCGTCATTAAAAGCTTCAATAATCATAGGGTTTTGGTGGGGGCTGTGGCATCTGCCTATATGGTTTACTATGGGGTATATGGGCATTGATTTAATCAAATATATTCTATTCTTTATGATTGCACTCATAGCTACGAAGATCGTCATGACCGCATTTTATAACTTAAATCAAAATTTAATCATTCCAATCATGATCCACCAACTCTTTAATTTTTTTATTGGCTTAATAAACGGAAACTTATTGGAATTAATCATGTATAGCGCAATTCTTTATTCAGTGGTGGCAGTTTTGCTCATCGTGATAAATCCAAAGAACATATTGTATGGAAAGGAAGATACAAACGTTATTAATGGAAAGCATTATATGATTTAGTGATAGAAAAGGTAATTCTTGAAATTATGTTAAAATTTAAAATACAGAGAGTATGCAGAGAACGGGCCATTTAATGGAGTAAGTCTTTTAAGTTATTAGACCTCATAATAAAAAAGCTGATGAGTTTGCATTTATAACTCATCAGCTTACATTTTAAAATCTATCTAATGTTATATCCATGTTTATGCTTGAAGCAGCCTTATTGCCGTCGGCTGCAGCAATCATCAAAGAAGAGGGTCCTACCTTTTCAGTTTCACCTGCAATATATATCCCCTTCGCTGTTGTTCGTCCAGCACCGTCTGTGATAATTCCTCCGTTTTCATCAACTTGACAATTTAATTGTTCAGCAAATTTATTTGGGCGATAAAAACTCGGTACTATGAAGCCACCACTTCTTAGAATGTTTTCACCTGATTCTAATTCAATACTTTCTAAGTTACCATTATCTCCATGTAAGTTTTTAATAACTGCTGTATATACCTTAATCTTTTTACTTTCAAAGTCATTTCGCACTTTATTGGGTAGTTGATGACCATTAGTAAAAACGATTAAATCCTTCGACCAATTAAAAACCAATTTAGTCAGATGAATAAGGTGTTTATTATTTTCTGCAATTATAGCTAACGGCTTGTCTCTAAGCTCCCAACCATCACAATATGGGCAGCTGAATAAACTTTTACCGTAATATTGTTTAATCTGTGATAAGGGAAATTCTTCTTGTATACCAGTAGCTAACAGTATTTTTTCTGTTATATAAGATTTATTGTTGGATGTATTGACTAAAAATAAATCCGTTTGATCATCTTTATTTACCACAATAACAGTCTCATTCGAAATTGAAACAGAAGGATACGATTCTAATTCTTTAATTGCGATATTTTTAAATTCTTGCGGTTTAATTCCATCTCTTGTTAAAAAACCATGTGACTCATGAGTTACACGGTTTCGATTTGTTCCATTATCAAATATGGCAATTTTTCTACGCGCTCTTCCTAAAGTTAAAGTTGCACTTAATCCGGCGGGTCCTGCACCAATTACAATACAATCAAATTTATCCATCATTATTTTCCTCCTCATTCATAATATATATAATAGAGTTTTAATATCTACAATTTAAGTAAAAGACTTCATGATTTATATAGATGTCTTATTCATTTTGTTAGCCAGATCAACTATACGTGTTTGAGCCAATTCATTTAAAAGCTTTTCCTCGGCTGATTAGATCGCTTTCTGAATTAAACAATCAGGATTATGGCCGAGACAATAATCAAAAATAGGCGTCAAACCTTCAATAGCTTTTATAACATCGAGTAATGAAAGTTCTTTCCAGCCAGGTTTTAATTTATAGCCACCATTTGCACCTGAGACAGATTCAATCATACCTGACTTTACTAATTTTGTTAGTATTTTAGATAAGTATGTCGTTGAAACTTCTTGGCGTTCAGCTAATTTTGCCACACCAATATGCTCATCGGGAGGATTAATAGCTAAAAATAACATGGTGTGGAGAGCATAGTTCGTTGCTTTTTTTACTTCATATTATTACTCCTATTGTAGACTTAATATATCTATAATATTCACTTAAGTTTTTAATGTCAAATGAAAAATAATAATGTCACAATTCAAGAAGCTACATTACTAAGTTCAGATGAAATAATTAGTAATTGTGGACTGTTTTCTAAATAACACGGTTTTTTTAAGCATTACTATAACAACATAGTAATGCTTTTTTTCTGGTTTCATTATCGTTAAGATGCTAAAAAAAATAAAAAAGTGAATTTTCTGTTATCCTTAGTTGCTGCGAACGGATTCCTAAAATAACATTAAACTAACAGCTTTTACAACTCTATTACATTACGATGCTATGCTATTGAAGAGGTGATCATAGTGGCAACAATTTTAATTGTCGAGGATGAAATTCCTATTAGTGAGTTAATTAAAAGAAATCTTCAATCGGTTGGACATAAATGTATGACAGTTTTTGATGGACAGTCGGCTATTAATGAGCTGGATCAGCGTGAAGTCGATCTTGTCTTACTTGATATTATGCTTCCAGCGATGAACGGATATGAGGTTTTTCAACAGATTCGAGGGATCCCTACTATTTTTTTGACAGCACGGAGCAGTTTGACGGATAAGGTGAAGGGCTTGACATTAGGTGCTGACGATTATTTAGTTAAGCCTTTTGAAATGTTGGAATTGCTGGCGCGAGTGGATGCAGTGCTAAGGCGTACGAAGAGGGAAAGTAAGGTTTTTAAGCTGGATAGGTTGAAAGTTGAATTTGAAAGTCGGCAAGTGTTTTTGAATGAACATTTAGTTGAATGTACCCCTAAAGAATTTGATTTACTAGAAGTGCTGGTCAATAATCGAAACATTGCATTATCTCGGGATAAGCTGTTAGAGCTTGCTTGGGGCTATGATTACGTTGGAGATACGCGGACGGTAGATGTTCATATTCAAAAGCTAAGAAAGAAGTTGGATATGGAGGGGAGAATTAAAACGGTTTATAAAATGGGATATCGTTTGGAGGTGTAGCGGTGAAATCGCGGACCTTTTTATTTACACTTATTCTATTTCTCCTCTTTTTTTATAGTGGGATTTTGTTCGTTTTAGTTGTGACGCTTAAGAGTAATTTAGATAATTCGAAGGATCGTAGTCTTAGAGAGCATTATTTTATTGCATCATCGTATGCGAAGGACATGTATGCATTGGAGGGAAGGGGAACTTCGGTTGAGAGTGGAATCAAATCGCTCTATCATTCATATGTTGATTTTTACAGCAAACAAAAAGTAATTTTGATTATTTCTAAAGAGAGCAAACCACTTTATACAGATATGATGAGAGATTCTATTAAATCGCCTAAAATCCCTAATCTTTCAAAAACAAGTGGACGTCTTGTTTCGATGGAAAAGCTCGGAAATAAGGATTATATCCGTGTAGTGGGTACAATACCAGCACCATATGATACTTATACGCTTGCTTATTATTATGATGTATCTGCAATTATTTCTTCGTGGAACAAAATGACAGTTATGCTGTTTTCGATTGGAATTGTATTTTGTGGTTTGCTTTCCGTGTGTTTATTACTTGTATTAAATCGAGTTTTTAAACCACTACAGCAAATTTCAGCCGCATCCAAAAGCATTGCCCAGGGGCAGTATGCGAATCGGCTTAAGGTTAAGGGGCGAGATGAGCTTGCGGAGATGGCAAGTAGTTTCAATCATATGGCGGAGGAAATTGAGAGTCAGATACAGCAGTTAGCTACAGCGGCAGAACAGAAGCAGCAATTTGTTGATAATTTGGCACACGAGCTTAGAACCCCATTAACCACTATTTATGGTTATGCGGAATATATTCAGAAGGTTGTTCGCTCAGAGGAGGACAAATTATTTGCGACAAATTACATAATGTCTGAGAGTCGTAGACTTCAGACAATTGCTTATCGCTTGTTGGATATGGCAACTCTTCGTGGAAATAAAATTGAACGGAACAATGTTCGTATGGAAAAACTGGTGCATGAGTTGGAGCAAGCAATGTCCTTCAAGTCAGGAGAGGGAAAAATAAAGATGATCTATGAGTATCAGTTTGACACATTATTGTGTGATGCAGATCTGATGCATATTCTGCTAGTGAATTTAATTGATAACGCAATGAAAGCCTGCAGTCCTGATGGAGTGATCAAGCTGGCAGCATATTTAGAGAAGCAAAAGAAAGTAATTGTTGTTCAAGATAATGGTAAGGGAATGACGAAGGAACATCTTGCTCACATTATAGAACCTTTTTACCGAGTAGATCCTTCCCGGAGTCGTTCCGAAGGTGGTGCTGGACTGGGCCTTGCACTATGCCAGCAGATCGCAGTCACTCATGGAGCAAAGCTGAGCTTTTCATCTGAGCTGGGGAAAGGGACAACGGCTAAATTAACTTTTACAAGTCAGTAATAAGTTAATGATAGTTCGATAACATTCCATTTATATACTTACAACTGTGATCACATCACACATTAAAATGTAAAGGAGACGGATGAAATGGAAAAAAGAAATGAAAGGAAAAAAATGGTCCTAGGATCAGTAGGAGCTATTACAGCTGCTACATTGATATTCGGGGGTATTAGTCAAATCGTAAAAGCAGCAGAAGAAAGTAAAACAGAATTTGTTTCTACCAGCTACAACTTACCATATGTAGGATCATTGAACAGCAATGTTCCTGTGGACTATGTAAAAAAGGATTACAAAATAAAGTTTGTTGGCAAAGATCAGCCAACGGTAAACGATATGAAGATGGAAGAGGCAGCAGAGCTTGCTAGTCAAAATTTGTGGAGAATCTTTCATGTCGATCTAAGTGGACAAACGTTGGAAATGATGTACAGTCCGATTAGTACAACTCAGTTACGTGCAATATGGAATGTGCATGTGAAGGTGAATGATCGGTTATCTTATGATTTTGCTCTAGATGCTGTCACTGGAGAAAATCACTCGATTTCGAAGTGGATGTATCATAAAGCAGATATTCGTGAAGGAATGGATAAAAATTTAATTAAGAACAATGAGGAGTATCAAAAATTAGCAAAAGTAGCAGCAGAAAAATATCAATTAATATCTGATAAAGTAGCATCTGTGAAATATATTTCCCAAGGGTATCAAGAAAATGAAGGAGGGGCAAAGAATTCTGATATTACTTTCCAAGTGAGATCAGATAAAGGAGAAATCGCTCAACTTACTTTCTCTAGGTATAATAAAGAATTGCTTAGTGTGGAATATAGCAGCTGGATAAAAGAAGCGGATCGTTATCAAAAGCAATTGGAACAGGAAACAAAAGTACAAGATCCAGATATTGTGATTACTGATGAGCTAATGAAAAAAATCCAAGAAAATGGATCTCCGATTGAAATTAAAAAGTAAAGAGAAAACACGATTATTATTAATTAATTAATTCTCATAATTACGCTCTGAGTGTACCTAGCCAGGTGCACTTAGAGCTATTTATTTTCTTTATTTGATAATTCCCCTTGTTGTACAAAATTGGTTCCAAACTATTATCGAATTATGATATAGATTTACCAAACATATATACTGCGACCTTTCTACACGATGATCCAAATGTCCTAAATTTCTAAATTATTTAAAAATATTATTAATCCCTTTGTACTGTTCTGTTATTATATAAATATGTCATTTTCCTACATATGGAATATAAGAGGGGGATGGATATTTAAGCGGCTTCAAAAGGAGAAACAACATTCGGGCCATAATTCTAGTAATTATTGAGCAGAAGAGATGCACTAAATATATTGATTTATATACATGTAAAAAAAGACATATCACATTACAACAATTGCGAAGATTTATTGACATAAAAATTAGAAATAGAATAACCACAAATCTTAATTAAAAAACGACTTTTTAGATTGTGTTCAGGATGCGGGTCAATATGAAAAGTATCAAAAAGTTTCCTATTTTAATAATAACAGTGGTTTGTTTATTGTTTTCCATTAAAAGTTACGGTGCGACTTTGAAAATAAGCAGTACAACAGTATCTGCAACGATTTCAAAAGGGAAAAGCTATGAATTTTTGAATAAAAGTAAAAAAGTAGGTCAGGTTAAGGTAAATGGTCTGAGTAACACCAGCTATGATTATGTCGTATACAATAAGACAAAATCCGTAGTAACCAGCAAATTAGCTGATTGGGGAACTTCAATCATTAAGGTTCCTTCAGGTGGAAAAGTAGTAATCACAGGTCAAAGCAATGTAAAGGTAAAAGCAAGTGCCACGAAGAGCGTGTTTAAAGTGAAAGCAAGTAGTTCCCCAGCATTCGCAAGATTCAATGTTTCCAAAGGAAAAAGCTATGAGTTTATGAATAAAAGTAAGAAAGAAGGTTCTGTACAGGTAGTTGGGCTGGCTAACACCGATTTTGATTATGTGGTGTACGATAAGGCCAAAAACGTAGTATTCAGCAGGATTTCAGGTTGGGGGACTTCAAGCATTACGGTTCCATCGGGCGGAAAAGTAGTGATCACGGGGCAGGGCAAGAAACCTGTAATAGCGGGTGGCCCGAAGCTCCAGTTTCAAGGAAAAGCAAGTAGTAAACCAGCATTCACACGATTCACTATTTCTCAAGGGAAAAGCTATGAGTTTTTGAATACTAGTAAGAAGGAAGTGGATGTAAGGGTAGATGGGCTGGCTAACACCGATTTTGATTATGTGGTGTACGATAAGGCCAAAAACGTAGTATTCAGCAGGATTTCAGCTTGGGGGACTTCAAGCATTACGGTTCCATCGGGCGGAAAAGTAGTGATCACGGGTCAGGGCAAGAAACCTGTAATAGCGGGTGGTCCGAAGCTCCAGTTTCAAGGAAAAACAAGTAGAACACCAGCATTCACACGATTCACCATTCCTCAAGGGAAAAGCTATGAGTTTTTGAATAGAAGTCAGGAAGAAGGTCAAGTTAAGATATATGGCCTGTATAATTCTAGATATGATTATGTAGTATACGATAAATCAAATAATGTAGTAACTAGCAATCTAGCAGGATGGGGAACTGGAACAATTATGGTACCGTCGGGCGGAAAAGTAGTAATCACAGTGCAGAGCAAGGAATCCATAAAAGCGGGTGGTCCAAAGCTCCAGTTTCAAGGAAAAACAAGTAATACACCAGCATTCACACGATTCACCATTCCTCAAGGAAAAAGCTATGAGTTTTTGAATAGAAGTCAGAAAGAAGGTCAAGTTATGGTATATGGCTTGTATAAGTCTAGCTATGATTATGTAGTGTATGATAAGGCAAATAATGTAGTAACTAGCAAGTTAGCAGAATGGGGAACTGCAACAATTAAGGTGCCGTCGGGCGGAAAAGTAGTGATAACCGGACAGGGGAAGGAATCAATAATAGCGGGTGGTCCTCAATCATTATTTACCGGAAAAGCAATCCAATAGATTAATTTGATTTTAAGCATGACTAGTACCCCATGTGTTTCTCTTCTAGACACATGGGTGTTTTTAGTAGATGGGACTATTAGCTTAGAGAAAGGATAGTGTATGAAAATGAGTCAATTGAGTGAAAGAAATAGATTTGAACAGAGATTTACAGATGATGTTATCGAAGTGGCAGCTGTCACAGGCGCATCAGGGATTGGTGCCGGAAAAGCTGGAGGAGACATACTTTGGAATGCGTCTATAGATTTGATTGCGTGGAAAAATTTACATAACAATGAACCCATTAAAAATGAAGAGTTACGACTTGAATGGTTGGTTAGTGATGAGGAATTGGAAAAATCAAGAGATATTTTGAAAAGTCATTCAGTTGTAAGATTACTGGTTCGAAGGGCAGAAAACTCAATGATGCTTGTTAATGTTCTTGAAACAAATTATAAAGATGATGCACTAGAAATGATTTTGCAGGAATTCATGAAACCGGTTTTTTACACTGATGAAGTTCTAAGTCAGTTCGAGCTTGTTAAGAGTGTTAAACTTTTTGAAAAGAACGTTTCTTGGGCAGGAGAAGAAGGGATTTTGTATTTTGATTGGAATGAAGATGAGAATGAAATGAAGTCTGCATTGGAAACAGCATATGCTCTGTTCAATGAGCAGGATGAATGGAATATGAAAATCAGAATGTATGCTGCAGAAGAACTTGTAGAGTTAGCAAATGAATGGCTGCAGGATAATGATGAGGCAGTAATAGCTGAGATTACAAAAGAAATGTTCATTGATCTCATGGAATTAAGTAGCATTAGTGTTTATCCAGAAGGTGGTTTTGAGATATTCTTTTCCGATGGTGATATGTTTTGGGGACATTCAATTATTGTAAATGGCAATATTAATGGTGAGCTCACTTCGGCAGAAATTGCAGGATAATGGATTGAAAGATTGCTAAACATTTCAATGAAGTGCATAGCAATGGTGAGACACCAGAGTCACATTTGCTGATTTAAATATATCGAACTCATTTTATAAGAAAATGCATTAACATGAAAGATGTACGAAATAGGAGGGACTGAAATCTACCCCACATGTAGCTTTGGAACTTTTTGAAGGTACCTCTCGTATATAATGAATACATACGAGGGAGGGAATACAAATGAAAAGATATATGAAACTTTTAACCATTCCTTTATTAACAATTACATTGATATTCTTACTTAGTGGATGTCAGTTGTTTGATTTATGGGGTAAAAATATTGTGAAGGAATTAAAAGGTCTCGATGTAACTTTACAAACCTATGATGCTGATGGGCTGCCGATAGACACGATTAAAGGAAAATCCGGAAACATCAGCAGGGATACAAAATTTGATATATCAAATGAAAAGGGTGAAACAACTAAGCAATCTTCAGTATTAAATATAACAATTGGTGGAAAACAAATCACCCATGTTGGCAGTACATTAATTATGTACGAAAAGGGACTAACAGATGTCATGAATGAATTACCAAAGCAAGTTACAGTTGAGAATAATGATAGAAGCACTCCATTTATTAATAAAATCGTGAATAATTTTCATAACTACTTTGATGGAAAGTCAAAAATCATTTTAATCAGATCTCAGCTTGGAAAACCGGTAGCAACATTCACGGGAAATTCAGTATCGTATTGGTCAACCGATGTTCCAAACTCAACAGGTTTAATTATTGATGGGAAGTATTTATTCATCTATCGTTGTGATTTTACAATGTATGATACGAAGTTAATAGAATAGTAATTTTAATGAAGATAAAGGGCGGACCTTCCGCTTATAGAGTGTAAGAATTGAGGATTCAAGAGTCATTCTTTCTTCAATATATGTTGAAATTAGTGGAAAAGCTGCAAAAGTTAAAGAGAAAGCCTATTTCAACTTATTAATAACAACAGGAGTCCCTAAAGAGATCCTCCTGTTTTTTTGCATAGTTCAGTATTTTTATAATGTTGTGTATTGGTGAATTGTATATACATAACACCAATACAGAATATATCAAAATAGGCAATAAATTTCGTAAGTTTGGTGTTTAGAAGGAGATGTAGCTTTGATAAAAGCCCAAAAGATATGCTCGATATTTGGTATTATTTTCATATTTATGTATCTCATCTATGTAGGAGGATATTCTACAGCTAACTTTTTTAAATATTATACTTTAGTTATTGGTATGTTATTTTTTACTGTAGATTTAATAATTTATATTTATTTATACACTAAACAAAACTTTAATAAAAAATAAAAGATTAGCTTGTGTTCATTTAAGGACTAGTTTCAGGTGCTTTACTTATGCAATTTCAAAAGGATATAAAAATTATTATTAATAAATCGAAAATTCTGTTTTAATATTCTTTCATTAATTTTCCAATCATTGTATATTAATAAATAGGGGTGATTGAATGGGAGTAAAGATGAAAAGACAGGAGTTCGTTTCTTTAGATGATAAAGCTCTATTACATGTCTGTTTTAAACCGCTAATTTTGGATTATAAAAGTAGAATGGCTAAAGAGAATAGCTCGATGGTTAAAGAACTTTTTTATAAAGAGCTAACTACAGGACAAAAGGCGTTGTTTGTTTTTCATATGTATTACGATCATGCAATCGAATCAAAGGCTGAGTTCTATTGGTGGAGTGCCTATTTTATGGCTCAACCTAAAATCTGGTCAGCAATCAAAACTGGATTGCAGTATTTTGAGGAAGAGTACATGTATTTGCTCCTAGAAGAAACTGAATTAGTTCTTAAAAAATATAATTGTCCCAATACTTTAGAGAAGTTTGCTGTAACACGTGAGGATCTTGACAAGAATGGGGAACTTTCTGAAGCAATTTATCCTTTGCATATTAAATTTAATGAAACAGTCTGTTTTACTATACAAAGAATTAGTGCTTTTATCCGAGACAACCATGAAGATTTTGTAAAGATCGAGGACTAATTAGGTAGCCGAAAACAATATGAATATAGAATGGGATTCTTCAATAATATGGGAATTTTTAGAGTGAAATGAAACTGATTGGAAGGTGAGGAAAAATAAAAACGTTATCGTTTCTAATTCAGTTCGGAATAGCTATTACGGGACTTTTATTTTCTACGGCTGTTGCTTGGTATGAAGGCAGTGCATTAATAGATTATCCATCGGAATGGACTTATTCAACACCATTTTCTCAATTGTTGAATGGGCAAATTCTAAGTGAGAGTGATATTTCGCAACTAGATTTTTTTGTATATGCAGCTAAATTTCAACCTACATTTCCTTTAATTATGCAAATAACCGGTTTATATTTGTTAGTACTAATTGGATACTCTTTCTTAAAAAACCAAAATAAATGGTTTGCCTATTATCTGTTCTTTTTGGGTGGAAGTTTATTTTTACTTAGTTATTTAGCCTCCAATTCTCCTACGGTAGGTGGACGAATTTTCTTCACTAGTAGTTTAGTGATCGGTTTATTGTGTATATTATTGGCTGTGATTACTTATTTTCAGTTGTTTTATCATAACAGAAACGAAATGACAAACTAAACTTCTTCCACATTCAGGTGCAATTCCATATCAAGAATTGTGCTCTTTTTTGTTATTTTCCATTTTATTGAAAAAACTCTAGATTTCCAAGGTGCAGAATGATAACTTATTCTTAATTATTGAAAGGAGGCGTTGTCTTATGAACATAAATTTAAATGAAAATAGGGCTAAACCAATTGAGGGGATAAACGTATAATTGCCCTTTAAACTACGGATTCCCCCATAAACTGAAAGGGGATATTATGAATTTTATATCTAATAAAACAGAAAAATTTCCAGTTACAATTTCTTTGGACGATGTTACATTTCAGCTTCAAGAACAACTTGATTTCGAATGGTTAAAATCTCTTGGTCATGTATTTTGCGTGTTTGACGAACAAGACTCAGGCAATATTTGTTTTGGAGTCGAAAAGGATGGCAGAAAAAAATTCGTAAAGTACGCAGGTTCAAGACCATTAGATTTTTCGGGGAATCCACAAGATGCGGTAACACGATTACAGAATGCAATACCATTATATACTACTTTAAGACATCCACATCTTATCGAATTGCTTGATCACTTCCATATGGATTGTGGGTATGCTGCTGTATTTGACTGGTTTGAAGGGGAATGCTTGCACTCACATTGGTCCTTCCCGCCTCCAGCAAAATATCATCACCCTGAATCACCGTTTTATCGGTTTAGACATTTGCCTATTCAAAAACGGTTGGAGTCTTTAGACACTATTTTCTCGTTTCATGAATTTGTTGAATCAAAAGGGTATGTAGCTGTGGATTTTTATGACGGTAGTATTTTATATGATTTTGCGAAGGATATTACAAAAATATGTGATATAGATTTTTACAGAAAAGCGCCCGCTATCAATGACATGGGTGAGAATTTTTGGGGAGCAAAACGTTCAAAATCTCCAGAAGAATTTACCCTTGGTGCCCCTATTGACGCAAAGACTAATGTATTTACGATGGGAGCTATTGCGTTTGGAGTATTAGGTGGAGAAATGGACCACTCATTCTCAAAATGGGATGCTGGGAAACCACTCTACGAAATAGCTTTACGTGCAGTTAGTGAAAATAGAGAAATGAGATTTGAGAGTATCAAGGCATTCAAAGCTGCATGGGACCGGTCAAAGGTTAACTAAATTTTAAAATAATTAATTACCGCTCGTAAGGATTGAAGGGTAAATGGAGATTGGAATTATTTTGAATTTTAAGGGGTGTAAAATGACGATAAAAAGATGGATTATTTTATCCTCAATGGCTTTAATAATATTAATCTCCTTTGTGTATTATAAGCAAACTCATTTGTCAATTTGGGGATTTAATCTCTCTAAAAAGGATATAAAAGATGTAATTGTTCTAACAGAGAAACATTCTTATATTGTTATAGACGAAGATATGGTTTCAAAAATTTCCGAGGATATCTCGAAAATGAAAAGGTATTCAAAAATTGAATCCTTCCCTCCTCAAAATACTAAGCCAGTACGATACAAAAAAATTTTGATTAGAACAAAAGGTGATACTAACTACGGCGGAAGTATTTGGGTTATGGAAAATAACGCAGTATTAGATAGCAATGGTTACTATTGGGATTTGGATTACAATGATTTAAGTAATACATTAAATGTTGCACTGGAAAATGCTAACTTATTGAACTGATGGGTGCAAAATTTAAACAAGGGATCGCTTCGGCTTCCGGGTTTACTTTTGTGGTGAAAACAGAAAATTTCAAACGAATCTCACTAGTAATCACATATTTTTTCATCAATATAATCAAATATATTTCACAAAAAATGGCTCGGAGTTTATCCTTCAAGCCATTTTCTTTTTTTACACTAAAGAGGCTAGTTTCTGAAGTAAATGATTGTCAAAAATTATGAAATTTGAAATAATTGTAATTGTGTTAAAGAACACGATTTGTTGAACAAGGAAAACTGGTAGACAATGTTTTTGGGGAAAGGGGTATAGTTGCATGTCTAACTTTAATGTGGATGTATTACAAATTAGGGATAGTTCTTTCAATATCGGGTTAAAGATGGGGAAACTCCTTAAAAATAGACCAATATTAAAATCCTTAGAAGCCATTACTAAACCGGAAATAGATTTTAATAATATGAAGTCAATCTTCTCTGCTTATGCTCCTCATTTGCTAGATGAAATACATGGATTATCAGAGGGATTAGAAATTTCAATTAACAAGTCCGCAGCATTATTTAGTGGTTACGACGTACCGAAAGTTGAAGCAATGGGATGTTCGTCACTAATAACAAAAGAATACTATGTAAGAAATTATGATTTCTCCCCTGTTTTCTATGATAGTTTTTTCAGCTTGCTACAACCGACGGAAGGTGCTTATGCTTCAGCAGGTTATAATCTACAAGCCATAGGGAGACATGATGGTGTAAATGAATATGGTTTGGTTTCGGGTCTGCATTTTGTAAGTAACAATGACTATTCGAAAGGTTTATCAGCATGGACTTCGATAAGAATGATACTCGATACCTGTACTTCATTAGATGATGCAATTCTAATGTTAAAAGAAATACCACATTCGGCATGTTATAATTTTTCTCTCGGAGATGGAGACGGAAATATAGCAGCAGTTGAAGCTAGTCCAGAAAAAGTCATTGTAAGAAAAGACCAAGCATTATTATCGTGCGTAAATCATTTTCAGGTAAGTGAGCTTGAAAAGAAAAATAGACCATCTATTGAAGGTTCTATGAAACGTAATCAGTATTTGTTAACTTATCAAAATAAAGATCTATCACAAAGGCAAATGTTCGATATTTTTTCAGACAAAAATTCACCAGTATTCTTTACTGATTATGAAAATTTATTTGGAACTATCCATACTTTTTCATACTCTTTTAATCAGTTCAGGATCTTAACAACGATTGCTCAAAGTAAACAAGTATTAGATATAGACTTCCAAGAATGGGTTAATGGGAAAAATATTAATGAGTCTAAATTAAATGGTCTAATAGAAAACAAGTAGCTTATTAGTTATTCAATAGAAGGAAGTAATTCTGTAGTAGGTATTAAACATTAAAGAAGATAAATGAAATAATATTTATGGTGAGAAATAAATAAGGTTGTGAAGGCTTGTATTTAAACTAAAGAAAGCAGCTTCATTCAAAAAGATTATGATATGGTTACAAAAGGAATCCAACTAATCGAGAGTTTTAATGTAAATGTATTAGAGAGGAGGCGAGTACTATGACTACTAAATTTGTAAAATTAACTGCACCCACTTCAAGCCTTGTAGAGGTGTTTAATAAGTGGGAAAACGACCAATCTTTAATTCCATTGATCCGTCCTAACCGAAACAAAACAGAATTGGAACATCGTGAGAAAATGACTCTAGATGACTTAACTAAACGCCTGGAAAACCATCATATATACCTAATATATCTGAATGACCAGTTGATAGGTGAAATGAATTACATGGTCGATCCAAGTCATCTATACAAAAAAGAGCCGGGGACCGCTTGGATAGGTATATCAATCGGTGAGCCCGACGGACGGGGAAAAGGTATCGGTTATGCAGCGATTCAATACTTGGAGGAGCAGATTAAGAAGCAGGGGCATAAACGTATTGAATTAGGTGTATTTGAATTTAACAAACAAGCACAGAAGCTCTATCAGAAGCTGGGTTACAAAGAAATCGGTCGTATTGAAAATTTTACATATTGGCAAGATAAAATGTGGTCAGATATTCGAATGGAGAAATTTGTATGAAATTGAGGTAGTTGTAGGTTATTTTCTCAAAATGGGGTGGAAAAACTGTTTGAATACAAAAAAACAGTTTTTTTTGCAACATTAGGGGGCATCCGGAAGATGTAATCGTTGATTATGTCTTACATAAATAATAAATATTGATAAAATAAAACCCCTTGAGTGCTCAAGGGGTTTTATGATCTATTATGGTGTCGGTCATGTTAAATACATTGATAAAACTGTGAATCTGTGATAAATTAGTATAGAAACACAACTTTTATTTATTATGTAATATATTATCCCAATTATATTATATAATAAATAACCTCTTCAGTCAACCCTCATTTTAAATTTTTTTAAGGAGTGCATGATATGAACACTGAACTTCGTCAGGAGCAAGAACGATTGGATAGCGTAATGGAGACAATTACGGAGCAAATCAGCAAGCTGGAAGATGAAACTGGCAGACGTCGTAATGAAGTGATCAATATTCGTAAACACTTTTGGGATGACGTCAAGGTTAACACAGATACTTTTGACGATTATCTCGAGACGATCATCGGCTTAAGACAACAGGCTCAAGACTTGTCCGTAAGCCAAAGCATCCACAGGAACGCCTTCAATCGGCTGTCCGTATTGCACCGAATGCAGGAAGTACCTTATTTCGGTCGAATTGATTTCATTGAAAAAGGAACTTCCGAAGTGGAAAGTATCTATATCGGAGTCTCTACGCTTACGGATACAACAAGAGACAATTTCCTAATCTACGACTGGCGGGCACCCATATCGAGCGTCTACTACGATTATCCGCCAGGTCCGGCAGAGTACGTTACACCAGAAGGAGTAGTTCATGGCTTGCTGAATAAAAAGTGGCAATATATCATCCGCGATGGCAGTATCAAATCAATGTTCGATACGAGTCTCACCATTGGAGATGAGATTTTGCAGCAGGTACTTGGCAAAGGCACAGACAAACATATGCACAGCATAGTTGCCACCATTCAACGGGAGCAAAACCGAATCATTCGGCACGATCACGGGCGGCTGCTCATTGTTCAAGGCGCTGCTGGCAGCGGCAAAACATCGGCCGCCCTCCAGCGAATCGCTTACTTACTCTATAAATATCGAGATAGACTGAAAGCTGATCAAATCATTCTATTTTCACCTAACAAGATGTTTAATAGCTACGTTTCCAATGTGTTGCCCGAACTTGGCGAAGAGAATATGCAGCAGGTCACATTCCAGGAATACTTGGACCATCGGCTAAGTAGAGCATTTCAAGTCGAGGGTCCTTACGAGCAATTGGAATATGTGTTGACTGCAGCGGATACCCCTTCCTACCGGACTAGGACTGCGAGCATTCGTTTCAAGGCATCTACCCGTTTTTTCGAGACAGTCAAAACATACAGGCAGTCGCTGGAATTATCAGGCATGCTATTCAAAGGAATAATATTTAGAGGGAAACCTATTGTCACCGCCAATCAAATTGAGGAAAGATTTTATAGCAGCTACACCTCGCTCAGCTTTCACAACAGACTAGAGAAGTTGAGAGAATGGCTAAACAAGCAAATAGATGAAACCGAGAAGCTCGAACGGACAAAGCCATGGGTGCAGGAAGAAATCGAGCTGCTTAGCAATGCGGATTACCAAAAAGCTCGTACCTATTTAAAGAAAAAACGAGGCTTTACAGAAGAATCATTTGAGAATTATGAGAATGAGATCGAAGCACTTGGCCAATTGATTGTCCACCAAAAGTTGAAACCGTTACGCAGACGAATCCAGAACCTACATTTCGTCGACATTAAGGGTATATACAAGCAGCTATTTGCCAATCCAACGCAGATCGAATATTGGATGGAGGGGGAAACGCCTGAGGAGTGGGCGGATATTTGCCTAATGACTGTGAAAATGTTAGACGAAGGTAAATTGTTTTACGAAGATGCTACTCCGTTCTTACTTTTAAAAGAGCTAATTCAAGGTTTTCAGATGAATTCTTCTATTAAACATGTGCTTGTAGACGAAGCGCAAGATTATTCTGCTTTTCAATTCGAGTTTTTGAAACGTTTGTTTCCTTCGGCAAGGATGACTGTGCTCGGAGACTTTAACCAGGCGATATTCGCTCATGCTAGTGAAATGGTCGATTTCCATACACTTACCGACTTATACGGTCCGGATCAAACGGAAGCAATCAATTTAACCCGTAGCTACAGATCCACAAGACCAATTACCGAATTTACAAGTAGACTCGTGCCAGAAGGCGAACGGATTACTGCTTTTGAACGAGACGGTGAGCTACCTGTTCTCACACAATTGTCCGATCGTGACGAACTGCACCGCAGCATCGCTTCCAAAGTCGTCGACTTGCAGAAACGACAGTATAATACGATCGCGATTATTTGCAAATCCGCTGCGGAAAGCACCGCTGCTTACGAGGCACTAAGCAGCTATGTAGAAATCAAGCTTGTGAAGAGCGGCTCAATTGAATACGAGCAAGGTGTTGTTGTCATACCAGCGTATTTAGCCAAAGGTATCGAATTCGACGCAGTCATAATTTATGACGCATCTGCTAAAGTATACGGTGATGAGAGCCTGCGCAGATTGTTCTACACCGCCTGTACCAGGGCTTTACATCACTTGCAGCTTTACAGTGTAGGAGAACCGAGCCCCTTTTTGCTTAACGTTTCGCCGGAGAGTTTGCTTTTAGCTTAAACTCAATCAATTATCGCTTTGAGCGTTAATAAATTGAATATCATAAGCGGACAGTGAATCCGTTATTTTTAATAAATGCCCCTAATTTAAGGACTAAGTGGACACTGAGTCCGCTATTTACGAAAAATCACAGGGAAATCACTGCTTTTTTATAAAATAGCGGAACCTTTGTCCGTAAACATAAGGATTCATCCCATTTTGTCACAAATAGTGGATCTAGTGTCCCAAAAGCACAGATAAAATAATAGTTGATATAACAAGGGTACTAAGAGCCCGAATTATTACGCAATTTGGGTTGCAATGTTTATAGGTGTTAAAGTTTACGGATAAAGAGATTCAGTTTCTTAAATGATTCGATGATATACATGGTATAATATGGATTAAACTTGAAACAGAAAAGTAATAAATAAAATGCAAGGAGGATTGATTGTATGAGAAGGTATACTATTTTTGCATAGCAGAGGCTATTGCAAAATAATGTAAATAAAAATAGCCTTTGCTCTTCCTAAAAGAAAGATTAAAAATTTAGGAGTGCAAAAATGAGCTATAAAAAAGCAAAGAATATTTTACCAGCTGAGTTGGTGGAGTTAATACAAAAATATGTTGATGGTGAATATCTTTATATCCCTCGAAGAGAAGAAAATAAAAAGAGTTGGGGGTCCAGTACTGCTACAAGAGAAGAATTGGATGTAAGAAATTCTAATATTTATAACGATTATCTATCAGGAATGGATACGGCTGCTTTAGGTGAAAAATATTATTTGTCATCAAAAAGTATTCAAAGAATCGTACTAAAAGAAAAAAGAAAAAGAACAAATTTTTAAAATAAGCCAATGTGGTTTTATTATACCGCATAGGCTTATTTTCTTTTATGAAAAAAGTATGAGGTTTATTCAAGTAGTGTAAGTCAGATATAATCTAACCAACACTTATAAAGGGAGAGGGGATAGATATGACCAATTTATTTACAATAGACTGTGGTGAAATATTACTGAGAGAGTTTAGAATTGAAGATGTAGACAGTATATATGAAATTACCTCACAACCTGAAGTTTATGAATTTTTGCCAGATTGGCGTTCAACGAGAGAACAACGATTAAACTGGGTTACAAATTATGAGGTTCCAGGTAATAAAAATTTTTTGGCAGCAGTACCTAATATCGGCGATGCTAATTATTTGAAGCTAGGAATTATTTTAAAGGAAACTGGTGAATTTATTGGTTTCTGTAATACAGGTATTAAAGAAGAGCTGAATGAACCAAATCGAGAAATCGCTTATGCTATTTCAAAACATTATCGAAACATGGGATACACAACAAAAGCAGCAAAAGCATTGATCAATTATTTATTTGAAAATACAGATGTTGAACTACTTAATGCCGTCGTTCTCCCTCATAATGTAAGCTCTAATAAAGTAATTCAAAAATGTGGATTTCATATGAATGGGAATGTAGAAATTGAAGGAGAGCAGTATTATCATTATATTCTCCATAAAGATGAATGGAATCGTTATGATACGAAATTAATTGAATAGTATTTTTTATATTTGTAGTACATTGAAAGGGTAAAGGTGACTCAAAAGAAGAGTCACCTTTCCACATAACCTAACTTTAATTATGTTTTTTCTTCGGATTATTGGACAAAAATCTAATCTAACAACGGCTGAAATGTTAAAAAAGTCTTGTCCTAATTTATCAATCCCATATCATAGGGCGGTCAATTCCCATTGTTCTCATATAATCTAACAACTGTCCTGTATGAACGGACTCATGATAAGCAATACGTAATAACATATCTCCAAGCGTTCTAACATAACCTACGTCAGAACGATCTATTTTTATATTCTCTAAATCGCTCAGACTTATTGTCTTAATGTATTTTAAGAAATCTTCTCGAAAAGGCAGTGCAAATGTAAGGTCATCTTCTACTGTTGTAAATTCTTTTGTTTCAAAAGGATTTGATAAATTAGTTAATGCTTTACTTCCTCTTCCGATTAGCATTTGGTGATAAAGAAATTCGCCTTCCAGTATATGTCTAATCATTTCAGCACAAGTAAGAGCATTTTCGTCGGGCTTCCAATTCAACATTTGTTGAGGTATTGCTTGCCAAACTTTTATACTTCTACGTCTAATTTCTTCAAAATTTAATATGATTAAATCAATTGCATTCATTTAAGTACACTTCCTTTTTTCTACCTTTTTATCACAGGATTATTATAGCCCCTTATAGTTTCGATGATTATCGAAATATGAATGTAAAAATATTATTAGTCTTTTATCCTATATTTTTACAATTTATGATAGTGAATTTATAGAATAGTAATTGTCATAAAAAGCAAAGGGACGGATATTCTGCTTTGATAAAGCGAAAGATCCGTCCCTAACTTTAGATATTGTAATTATTCTTCCTTATAAAATCGTTCCCCAGTTTCAGGGTTAAAATAAACGACTAGTTTTTTCTTCGTAGTTGGGTCAATGGAAACTTCATTTGTGCGAACAAAACCATCAGGCACCCTTTGCCCATGTTTAGTTTTGAAACGGCGATCCCAAATAAACCAAGAACCAAAAATTAAGATGAGAGCGATGATAATTTGTATACCGTAAAAACCAAAAAACCACTTCATCATTCTATTCCTTTTCTGCTACTACTGCCGTTCCATAAGCAACAATTTCACTCATATTCTGGCCGATTTCCCCAGAATCAAAGCGCATCATAATAATCGCATTTGCTCCCATTGCCTTTGCATTTTCAACCATACGATCGATTGCTTGTTTTCGCGCGTCTTCTAACATTTCTGTATATTGGTTAATTTCCCCGCCGATGAGACCTTTAAATGAAGCGACGATATCTTTTCCAAGACCACGTGCTCTTACTGTTAATCCGAAAACCGGGCCTTTCACCTCAGTAATTTTATGATTAACGATATTTTCTGTTGTCACAATCATCATGATAAAACAACTCCTTTTAAAAAATATTCTCTCTTTTTTTATTCTACATGAACGAGAATATGTCTGTCATTTTTTTCTATAAGTATGGGGGTGGAAATTCCCTTTAATTTTTACATATTTTTTTATCAGTAAAGTCAGTGGAGAAGCGATGATTGGCGGACACCAGTTCCGTTATTTGCGAAAAAATGGGTTAATTTTTTATATTTACGGACATAGGTTCTGTTATTTTGTATAAAGGAAGTAGTTTCCTTGTATTTTTTCATAAATACCGTACTCAGTGTCCGCATAGCCCTTAAATTTTGGTCAGTTAATAAAAAAAAACGGACTCAATGTCCGCTTATGGTATTGATATGTTCTTTAGTTTTCCTCAACATTATCGGTACTACAGTTTTATTTATTCTTCGTCTTCATTCACATGATCCATCTGACTGTACAAATATGATAATTGGTCATGGAATCCCCAGCCAATGCCATCTGTATCGATTACAACTTGTTCTAATCGATCAGCAAAAGCATGGTAGTATTTTTCCTCTTTATCACACATGATGGTTACTTTTTCATACATCTTTTCCATACTGTTATAAAAGCTTTCATCTATATCACCGAAAGCATTTGTAAATTCCACGCCTTGTTCGACGTAATAAAGCATAAGATCAGTAGTCCTTAATTCGTCTTTTGTAAGTTTATTAAAATGGGAAATGGCGTTTTTGGCTTGGTTTAAACGTAACTTACCATGCCCTCTATCCGGAAAAAATTCATTTTCGATAGTTTTCTTTGTTTGATTAAACAATTCGATAATAGCTTCTTCACCAAGGAAACGGATGGATAAATAGGTTTGCACTTCCTTACTAGATTTATAAAGGTCAGCAATTAATTGAATAAGGTCTTTTTGCTCATAATCTTTTAATTGTTTTTTTAAATCGGTTACTTTGATTTTCATTCTAGCCCCTCTGTTTCTATTGATATTTTTTCGAACTAATTGGATATAATGCTATTATACATAATTAATATTCGAGGGATATACATGAAAGATTACCGACAATTACAAAGGGAAAACTATTATTTAAAACAGTTACTTGTAAAGATGATGCATAATCAAAGTTCAGCTGATCCTAGTAAAATAGTAACAAAGGAGTCTTCATTAGGAGAGAAAATAAGTCTGCTGAAGAGTTTATTTAAGGGTAGAACAGATGTCTATGCGCTACGTTGGGAATCTGAAAGTGGAAAGCAAGGATATGTGCCTGCCTGTGCATTAGAATGGCAAAAACCATTATGCCAAAAACCGCAAATTAGCTGCAATAAGTGTCAAAATCGTAAGCTTCTCCCTTTGACAGATCAAGTGCATATTGAACATATGAACGGCAAGAAAACGATTGGGATTTATCCATTATTAAAGGATGAGACATGCTCGTTTTTGGCGGTTGATTTTGATAAAGGGCAATGGCAAAAAGATGTTATAGTATTCTCCAAAACTTGTAAGGGATTGAAGATACCTTATCATATTGAGCGGTCTAGGTCGGGCAATGGAGCACATGTATGGATTTTCTTTTCTTCTCCAATTATTGCAGTAAATGCACGGAAATTAGGAATCTTTCTTTTAAAGAAAACGAAAGAAGAGAATGAAGGATTTTATTTAGAATCTTTTGATCGGATGTTCCCTAACCAGGATACTTTACCAAAAGGAGGATTCGGAAATCTTATTGCTCTCCCTTTTCAAAAGGTTCCAGGAAAAAATGGGAATAGTATATTTGTTGATGAAAATTTTACTCCTTATCCAGATCAATGGCTGTACTTATCTACCGTTTATAAAATGACAAAAAAAGATGTTCAAGCAATTATTGGGACTGAAGTGGAAAATCCTGTATTGCCACCGAAGGAAATACAAATTGAATTGAAAAATGGGATTTATATTAAGAAGAATGGAGTACCCGCATCCTTACTATCACAAATTGCGGATATAGCTTCATTCAATAACCCGAATTTTTACAAAGCTCGAGCTAAAAGGCTATCCACATTTGGAATTCCACATATGATTCAGTGTGCAGATGATGAAAGGGATGTTTTAATTCTGCCAAGAGGGTGTTTGAGAGAACTGTTAGATTTTTTTGCGGAGCAAGCAATTAAAGTGGATATTGTCGATCGTCAATATTCTGGTGAGAGTATTGATGTAAATTTTTATGGAACACTTACTTCACAGCAAGCTGAGGTCGTGAATACATTGTTAGAACACAATCAAGCCACGCTTTCTGCGACAACAGGTTTTGGTAAAACAGTTGTTGCCACAGCTATCATTACCGAGAGAAAGGTAAATACGCTCATCATTGTGCATCGTACTCAATTAATGAATCAATGGGTAGAGCGGCTTTCGACATTTTTAAATGTTTCTCAAAGTGAAATTGGACAAATTGGTGGTGGGAAAAATAAGATAACTGGAAAAGTGGATGTCGCAACGATTCAAAGTTTGAATTATAAAGGTCAGCTTAAATCTTTTATTACACAATATGGGCAAGTCATTGTAGATGAATGTCATATTATTTCAGCGATCACTTTTGAAAATGTATTGAAAAAAATACGGACAAAATATGTATTAGGATTGACTGCTACCCCAAAACGTAAAGATGGAATGCACCCAATTATTATGATGCAATGTGGGCCTATTCGCTATACAATTGATGCAAAATCACAAGCGGAAATTCACCAGTTCGGTCATCGATTAATCAAGAAAGAAACAACATTTTTGACAAAGAAAACTGAATTTTATGATATCTATAAGGAGCTTGCGATTGATTCAAAGAGAAACCTTCAAATTCTCGATGATGTATTACGATCATTGGAAGAAGGGAGATCCCCCATTATTTTGACTGAGCGTCTTGAACATCTAAACATATTAAAAAACCTATTTCATGGATTTGCTAAAAATATCATTGTATTAGCAGGAAACATGAAGAAAAAAGATCAGAAAAAAGAGCTAGAACGTCTATATGCCGTACCGAAAGAAGAGGAACGGTTGGTCATTGCAACTGGAAAATACATCGGAGAAGGTTTTGACGATGCCCGGCTGGATACATTATTTTTAACAATGCCAATATCATGGAAGGGCACCCTTCAGCAATATGTTGGTCGCCTTCATCGTCAATACTATAGTAAGGAAGAAGTTCAAGTGTATGATTACGTTGACGAAAAAGTCCCGATTTTAAAAGCGATGTTTGAAAAACGATTAACAGGATATAAGTCGATGGGGTATGTAATTGGTGATGAGAAGCAAGTGTCGGAACAGATGAGGTTGTTTTAATTAGAGTATAACTCGAAGGAAGAAGGAGTTAACAGTCTACTCTCAAAGTTTTAAAAATAATGACCCAGTAGGGGACTGAAACTCGAAAAGGCTGTAATATCCTTCTTCTGTCGTCACGGATATAAAGCTAATAATCCTTTATATGGGATAGCTTTTTTAAACAGGTATAAAAAAATGTCTATATAAAAATAGAGGCATATTTTGGTGGCCATAGTTCACTTTTAAACCGTTCTTTACTGTATCCAGCTATTGTCCATATTAATAATGCATCTTCGAAAATATAAGAGAAGTGCGGGCAAATTTATTTGCAGCAATATTTTTAGTACCAAAGCATGTTCTGGAACAAGAATTATTATTTTTAGATATCCATAAAAATGCTGTCTCTTCAGAGCAAGCAGTAGAATTAGCCCATATTTTCCAAGTTCCATATAAATCAATGGTTAGAAGACTTTATGAAATTGGACATATAAAAAAGACTTTGATGAATAAACTTTTAGCTGAACCAAATGTATTGTTGATTCGAAGAAAATTACAGTTAGAAAATCTAATA
The DNA here is from genome assembly GCF_050281185.1 of Heyndrickxia sp. NPDC080065. Taxonomy (NCBI): domain Bacteria; kingdom Bacillati; phylum Bacillota; class Bacilli; order Caryophanales; family Bacillaceae; genus Heyndrickxia; species Heyndrickxia sp. NPDC080065. The sequence continues at coordinate 168,135 of NZ_JBNNWS010000009.1, forward strand.
GCAGCTAAGCCTATTATACATTATGAGGGACTAGCGAAAAATGCATGTGATCTTTATCAAGAAGGACTAATTTCTCCTAAAAGGCTACGAAATCTTCTATCTCTCCTTTATAAAGAACTAATTTAATTTGATGTTTTTGAATAAATGATTTGTTCAAATACTGTAGGAGCTCTCATCTTCCTTTTCTTGTTAAAGTATCGTCTTTTCATTTACCGTAAGAACGGTATTTTTTCTTTTTCGGTCAATAACAGCCCTTTCATTAATCGTAGGAGCACTCTTTTTCTTTTTCATATAATAAATGTAAGCACAGGATTGATTTTTCAATTCTGTAGTACTTAATTATGATTTGATAAAAAGGATATAGAACGCACGCTTTCAGAATTATTTGATTGACTTTAATTTTTTAATAAGGTAATATTTTATTAAACTTTTTATATATTTTAATATAAAAAGTACAAATTTATATTTCTGGGGGTATTTTAAAATGACAATATTTGAACTACCAGCATTAAAATATTCATTCGACGCATTGGATCCTTACATAGACAAGCAAACAATGGAAATTCATTATGGCAAGCATCATCAAACATATGTAGATAAATTAAATGCTGCATTAGAAGGAAAAGATGAGTTGCAAAATAAAACATTAGAAGAATTATTGAGTAATCTGGAATCTGTACCAGAGGAAATTAGAACTGCCGTTAGAAATAATGGTGGGGGACATTTAAATCACACACTTTTCTGGGAGGTTATTGCCCCTTTCAAAGAAGCGGCAGCACCTTCTGGGAAATTAGCAGAAGCAATAAATGAAGCATTTGGGAATATTAGCATTTTTGAACAAAAATTTGCTGATGCAGCTACAACTCGTTTTGGTTCTGGATGGGCATGGCTTGTCGTAAATCAAAATGGTCAGTTGGAGGTGACAAGCACTCCAAATCAGGATAATCCTATTATGGATGGAAAAACAGCTATACTTGGTCTTGATGTATGGGAGCATGCGTATTATTTAAAATACCAAAATAGAAGGCCTGAATACATTGAGAGCTTTTTCAATATTATTGATTGGGATGCTGTAGCTGCGAAATATGAGCAGACCATCAAATAATTCAACACTTCGATAAGGTACCGAAATGGTACCTTATTTAATGATGGGGAAGCCCTATACAATCGGGGGGGAGCATACATGAAACTTGTTGGGATTTCAGGATCATTAGTCGGGCAAAAGACAGCTGAAGCTGTACATTCCGTTTTATTCGCAGCTCGTGGTCTTGATTCAGCTATTCAAACGGAATTAATTGATCTAAAAGATTATGATGTTGAATTTGTTCGTGGTAAACCATTGGCATTTTATAACGAAGATACTATAGAAGTAGTGAACAAGATTTTATCCGCAGATTTTCTAGTTATCGGTACGCCTATTTACCAAGCATCCATCTCAGGGGTATTAAAAAACCTTTTTGATCATCTTCCAGTTGATGCTTTTAAGTCAAAGGTAACAGGGATTGTCACTACAGGAGGTACAGAAAAACACTTTTTAGTGACGGAATATCAACTAAAGCCCATTCTGTCGTATTTAAAAGGGGTTGTGCCTTCAAGTAATGTATTTATCCATAATGATTTTTTTAATGAAAATAGCGAAATAATCGATGATGATATTTTAAAGCGAATCGAAAAACTGGTGGAGGAAATGTTTTTTTTACAAAAAGGTTTAATGGGAAAAAGAACGTATATAGAGAACTAGAATACTTTATATAACGTTTCCTATTTAAGGAGGGATATAATGGCTTTTGTTATTACAAGTCCATGTGCAGCAGAACAAGCAGGTGAGTGTGTAACGGTTTGTCCAGTTGATTGTATAGTGAAAGGGACGGATCAATATTATATTAATCCAGACTTATGTATTGATTGTGGAGCATGTGTCTCAGTATGTCCAGTGGATGCGATTTTCGAAGAATATGATTTAACAGAAGAGCAACAACCCTATCTTGAAAAAGCAGAGAAGTTTTTTGGGATTATTTGATAGAATTATTTTTCAATAATGGATTGGAAACAAGATTAAAGGAGGACCATATCAATAAAATGGGTCCTCTTTTTTTAATACGAAAATCAATTTAAGAGTTTGCTTAACTGTAATATTCCACGATTTTCACTCATTCACATCCAACACAAGCCCCAAATAACTTTCCATATTATTTACTAAATCATACGACCCTAAATCAGAAAGTATTTTAATAGCCTTATTAGCCTTTGCTATCCCTTTTTTACAATCCCCCATTTTAATTTCGTATATCCCTTTTATATACAACAGCTGAATTCTTTCGTATAAGCTGCTTTCAGGTATACTGGCATTTTCTAAATATGAAAAGAAAATATCCGCTTCTTTTTTGTACTTCTGTATTTTTTCATTCCCTAAATTTACGGGACCTATCAAGTGAATGAGAGTATTGATTAGAATTGGCACAATTACATGATTAATTTTCTTTAATTTATGATAACGAGTACTTTTTTCATAGGCTGTTTTAGAGAGGGTCAGCACCATTTCAGTATTCATAAGCAGCATGGTAGAGTTATATAAACGAAGCTCATAATATCCCCACACCTCAACTTTAAATAAATAATCATATAAAATATTTAGTTCTTCTTGTTCAGATGTGATAATTTCATTACTTATTATTTTTTCATAAACCTCGAGCATCAGTTTATTACAAAGGAATGGCTGGAATTTGTATTTCTCCCATTTTTCCATTTCTTTTTTTTTAATCGTTGGATTTGTAGTAAATTACGATTCGAATAGGCCTTATCCGTTTCATTAAAGAATGTTTCAAGATGATCAAGTTCAAAATCGTTATGTATATAAAAAAATTCATCAAAAGTAAGGCAAAGTTTTTCAAGAATAAGAGAAAAGTAACTAAGGGAGATGTCTGATTCTCCTCGTTCAAATTTTGATAGGAAGGAAACAGAAAAAATTCCATTAGCCAATTGTTCCATTGTAAATCCCTTTTGTTTTCTAATTTTCCTCAATGTTTCTCCATAAGTCTTCATGAAGTTTGTTTCCCCCTTTTAAATCAAATTTTTCATCTATACCGATAAATTCCACTATATGAGAAAAATGCGAGTGCTCTATATGTATTTTACTAAAATGAATGGGAGCAATCATCAAAAAAGGGGTGGAGATATATGAGGTATTTATTAAAAAATGCATGGATTATAGATGTCGAGAGGGCAACAAACTTTCAAGGGTCGATTGAAATTGATAATGGGTTTATTAAAAATATTTTTCATCAGGATAGTGATACTCCAGTCGACATTAAAATTATTGATGTTAAAGGAAAATATATAATTCCAGGTTTAATAGATATGCATTGTCATATTAATGAAGGATATGCACCTCAGTTTGTAGCTTCTGGGGTGACAACTGTTAGGAATACCGCAGGAAATGTATTGCAGTTAAAAAGTTTGATTGATTCTCCTATCCATGCTCCAACTCCAAGGGTTTATTCTGCTGACCGTATGATCGATGGATCTCCAGGACTTTGGGGACCGACGAGTACGGGGAATTTTGTGACAGATGATCCTAACGAAGCTAGGAATGAAGTGAAAAGACAAGCTGAAGCAGGAGCGAAATTTATTAAAGTTTACGGGTGGCTCGCAAAAGAGGTGATGGAAGCGGTCGTTACTGAAGCTAAAAATTGTGGATTAGAAGTAAGCTGCGATCTCATCCACTCCTCAAAAGTAAACGCATTGAATGCAGCTAAAATGGGTGTTACCTGGTTTGAACATGCATCCGGATTTATTCAAGCACTTTACCCCAACTGGCATACACAAGCAGATCAAGAGGAATGGGGGAAAGTTGATTGGAAACACCCTGATCAAGTTAGGATTCAGCGATTGTGTGAACAAATGCTTCAATATGATGTGAAGCTATGCCCTACTATGATTATTCATGATCAGATTGAGAAGCTTCCAGACTATTGGTATGTGAAAAATGATGTTACAAAAACACTGGAAGGAGAGGGAGGGTTAGCAAATCACTGGATGGTGGTGTCGGAGCAGTCAGAGGCTTTGAAAAGACAATTAGGCATGATGAATCAGTTTACAAAAGTTGTAGCTAAAACTTATTTTGAATTAGGAGGAACGGTTGTAGCAGGAACAGATACCCCTGCAGGAGTTTGGACACCTCCAGGAATGGCGCTTCATCGTGAACTAGAGTTATTTGTGGAAATTGGATTTACGGAAATGGAAGCTCTAAAAGCAGCAACAATTCATGCGGCGAGATCCATTCATCTTAACGATATTGGTTTAATCAGAGCGGGGGCCATTGCTGATCTAGTGATATTGAACAGTAATCCTTTAAAGGATATTCGGAATACAAAGGATATAAATAGGATCATTAAAAGCGGGCGATTATTTACTCAAAAGGAAATTCTGGACTGTATACCGAGTAATGAGTACTGTATGGAGCAGTATGAAAAATTTGAAGCGGAATTTTTTGAAATGATGGGGAAGTTTTAATGCATAGTGGAACTATATTCCTTTTCACAGAGTCATCGGTTCAAATGGGAAATTAACCGGTTATGCAGGAGGTCTGTGGTGAAAAGAATGGCTGCTTCAACATGAGAGATCTTGTAAGACAGAATATAAGTAGATGTTAAGAACTCTTAAGTACCTCATTTAGATTTGTTAGGGTAAACCGACCACAAATAGTGGTAAAGCAGAGAGTTGAAGTTGTGCTTAATAGAGAGTGGTTAAACAAACTAGAGATATAACTCACAAGATAATATTTATTACTATTTTAAAGAGTACATTTTTGCCTATTAAAAACCAACCTCTAAAATAATTAGAGGTTGGTCAAAAAAATCTTCTTTATGTTTATAATAATCCTCCGATTACTACATTTGACTTGAGATTTCTTTTCTATTGGGAGCAAGCGGTGGTTGTTCTAGCCATTTATTTTTTACCATTAAATCAAACCATTTTTTTGTAACCAAAAGATTTTTTAGAATCGTTCCCTCATAAGCAGTAACAAGATCTGTTCGCATTGCCGATGCCAGACCTGCTCCGTGATAATTTTGTGCTGCTTGAAATAAGAATCCAATATGATACAGCATTAATTTGTCAGAAAAAGGAGACTCTGTTGAGGTTGTTACTTCTGTTTCCCAAGATTTTGGAACAGGTAAATTATCTGCTTGCATTATTTTAGAAAGTGCTTTTATTTGTCCATCTGCTGTATTCTCAGAATCGGTTAAAAATTTTCTTACCTCTTTTGATTGAGCGACTTGACTGAATGCAATAGAAAGCGTTTTAGCCATAATACTTTTTTTTAGGTTAAATGAAATACTAATGATCTCTGTTGCCGCTAGTTTTCTACTTTTTCCGAAAAATCCATCGGTGAAGTCTTTACTTGAAATATATTCAGGGTTTTCTGCAGGGTAGAATAAAGGATCTCTCTGAAAATTACCTTTTTCAAGCAATAGTTCAAGCGTTTGGTGATACATCCTTTTTGCATCATCATCACATGCATCATAAAAAAACCTTAAGTCTTTTCTCACGGACACACCTAACGCAGTACTGTGACCTAGTAAACCATGTAGTGTCATGATATGTAAGTAATTCAGACAAAATATATCCGTGAATAATTTTTGTTTTCCTTTAAAGACGTCAGATTCAGAAAATCCAATTGGAACTGGGAAGCCCTCGTTTTTCAAAAATGCACTAATTTGTTCTTTTTGCCTTTTGAATGTTTCTAAAGCATCTGCAAAAACTTCTTTAATTTGCTCATCCTCAATGGTAGAAAACATATATTTATTTACTACATCAGTCATAGTTCCATTTACAAACTCTCCCCATAGTGAGCCTATTTCAGAGGATGTAAGTTTTAATTTATCTTTATCCAACATATTCACCTCAATAATTTGAATATAAAAACTCGCTTAATTACATGGATTTATAAAATATTATATCCAACCCTAAAAATTCAATGTAATGTGCTCGTTGAAGAAAGGAGTATTCAGTTAAAATAATAGTGATCACTATCTCACTACATGAATTTCATTAACATTAAGCATTAAGTGAATTGTGCTATGAGCAAACCGTAACAGGTTTAGAAATTGATAATTTTATGATAGATTCCTTTAAAGTACAATTAGGAATGACAAAAGAGACGTACTGATTCATTGGAATTCTAGGTGTTGATTTTATGATTAAATCTAGTTTAATTATTGATTTTAAAGAAAAAGCAACGATTAGAAAATAATTTGTTTCCCCCTTATTCAAAACATGAAAAACATGAGAACTTCGTGACCATTTACACAATTTATTTGTCAAAAAGAGGACCATCATTTATGATGGTCCTCCATTCGGTGCTTGTTTTTCAGATATGGAACTTTTTTATGATTATAAGGCTGCAAATCTTTGATCCTATTTAGAGAAAATTTCTTTTGCATTATCCAATGCCATTTTATTTCCTAATGCAGAATAGTCAAGCCATGGCTGATCAGGAATTAGATAAACTTGTTTTTCTTTAACAGCTTTTAATCCTTTCCAAATGGCTGTTTTTTCTAATTCTTTAAAAGCGGTTTGAGCTTGATCATCTCTGTTGACGATGACAAAAATGGCATCTGCATCAAAATCTGGAAGGACTTCTTGAGAGATTACTTCAAAAGGTTGGTTTTTGTCGATATTTTCAATCCCATTCGCAGGTTTCAATCCTAAATCTTGAAATAGAATGGGTCCCATTGGCCTTCTTGTGCCAAATACTCGTAGTTCCTTGGCTGTAACACGAATGGCCATTACCTTACTATTTCCTCCAAGCTTTTTCTTAATTAAGTCTTGAACCTCTTTACTTTCCTTTTCATAATCTGTAATAAATTCTTGTGCTTCTTTTTCGCGATTAACCAGTTTCCCTATTGATTTTAAATGATCTCTCCAAGTTCCTTCGTTTAGATCAAATACATGTGTTGGTGCAATTTTTTTATATTTTGAGACATCCTGCCCGGCATATTCTTTATCAAGATAAATCTTAGATGGTTTTAATTCCAGTAATGCTTCCATATCTGGATCTGTAACAATACCAAGTTTTTTTGTATTTTTTAATTGATCCTTTACATGTGGAAGAAAATCCTTTAAATCTCCTCCGATAACTGAACCTGCCGGCGTTATACCTAAAGCAAGTAAATCATTCGTTAAATGTATAGAAAGTGAAGCAATTCTTGATTCTTCACTATTTTCTTTTTCTTTACTTTTGGCTGTTTTAGTGTCTGCATTATTTTGTCCACACGCAGATAACATAACCATTAACATACAACTGATTAGAATGAAAAGTTTCTTTCTCATAGTTTCCTCTCCTGTAAAAAAAATTATTTTGTTTTAGCAAGTAAATAAAGAAAATAGGGTGCACCTATTGCCGCAACTACTATACCTGCCGGAATGGCATTTGGCTGAAAGATAGAACGTCCAATGGTGTCAGAAAGCACTAGGATTATTAACCCAATCAACCCTGACAGAGGAAGAAAATGTTGATACATTGGCCCCACTAATCGACGTGCAAGATGAGGTGCAGCAAGACCAATAAAGCCTATCCCACCTGCCATTGCTACACTAGCACTAGATAAACCAACAGCAGCTGCCAATAGAAGGATTCGATTTTTTTCAACAGAAACACCTAAACCGGACGCAATATCATCACCCAAAGATATTGCATTAAGCGCTTTGGATTTTATCCAAGTGAAAGGCACTAAAATTAAAATCCAAGGAAGAAGAGCAATTACATTTATCCAATCTCTTCCCCAAACGTCGCCAACTAACCATCTAGCTGCAAATGAATATGTCTCTTCATTTAGACGAAGAGAGAAAAAAAGTGCAATGGCACTGAATCCAGTAGAAATGGCAATTCCTACGAGAATAAGTCGAATTGGTAATAATCCTTTATTGGGGTCATAAGCCAATAAGACAATTAATAATGCAGTTAAAACTCCTCCTCCAAACGTAAACAACGGAATGAAAAGAGCTGAATGTTCATTCATAGAATGAAAGAATGTAACAAAGATAATAAGACCAAAAGCTGCGCCTGCATGTAATCCTAGTATTCCTGGATCTGCTAAGGAATTACGAGTTAATCCTTGTAATATTGCACCGGAAATCCCCAATCCTATTCCAGCTAACATCGTAATTAATATTCGAGGCATACGATAATCAAATAGTACTGTAGAACTTTCAAAGTCCCCTTGTCCTAAAAAAGTTTGAATGACCTTTAGTGGTGAAATCTTTAGTGTTCCTGTATTTAAACTTAGTAGAACGACTATTACACTAATAACAATAAATACAGTGGTGACAATAAAAGCCCTTTTGTTATCTTTGTTCAGTAGGTTATTCACTTATAAGTCCCTCCCAACCTTACGAGCAATATATAAGAAGAAAGGAACGCCAACAAGAGCTGTCATTATCCCAATAGCTAGCTCACGAGGTGGGTCAACTATCCGAGCCCCCAGGTCAGCTAGAATTAATAATATAGCTCCTAACAATGCTGACATCGGAATAATTAGCTGATAATTCCCGCCAACTAACTTTCTTGAAATATGAGGAATAACAAGTCCGACAAATCCTATTGAACCAACAGCAGAAACAGAAACTCCTGCCAAAATGACAGAGGCTATTATTCCAAATAGCCTGACACGATTCGTTTTCACTCCCAAATTCGCTGCGACGTCCTCTCCGAGAGAAATAAGTGAGATGGATCGTCCTAAAAATATCGCCCAAATAATAATAACGAGAATAATAGGAAGCAATACTTTTAAATGCTCCCATTTAATTCCCGCTACTCCTCCTGCATACCAAAAAGCTAAATCTTGACTTAGATTAAAGTAAATGGCTACTCCAGTACTTAGTGAATGTAAAAATGCGGCAATTACTGCACCAGAAATGGTAAGTCTAATGGGTGTTAACCCTCCTGGAGCAGCAGAGCCAATCATGAAAATCAGTAATGTGCTTATTAGTGCACCAACAAATGAAAAAAACATCAGAAGAGAGTAGGGGATACTTGGGAAAAAGGCGAAACAAAGTGCAACCACCAACATCGCACCTCCGTTAATTCCAAGAATTCCGGCATCAGCTAAAGGATTGCGGGTTATTCCTTGCATCAACGCTCCTGATACTGCAAAAGCAGCTCCGATAACAGCAGCTCCAATCACACGTGGAAAACGCAACTCATGAATAATCTGTTGTTGGGTAACCGTTGGATTATAATCAAATATAGCAGACCAAACAGTATGTAAAGTTAATTGCTTTGCTCCAAAAGTTACAGCTAAAAACATGGATAACAATACTACTAAAATGATCGAGATAAAAAGAGCGATCATTAGATAATTTCGAGTATTCATTTTTAGGATTCTAGAAGAAAAGCAGTTTAACATAAATCTCATCCTTCAATTTAAATAAATAGGTATTAAATGAAATTAGTTTAAAACTCCATTATCCATTCATGGATGTTAGAAATTAAGATTTTCTTTGTATGTAGTCTACTAAAATTTAATTAATAATGATAATTGTTATCAATAGCATTGTAATTGTAAAATATGAAATAAATATAAGTCAATGATTAATTGAGAATTATTTTCACCGGAATTGTGAACAAATAAAATCTCATTGATGATAATGATTATCGATGATATTGACAATCATTATCATTTGCATTTAAACTAAAAATATTATATCTATAAAATAAACATAAGTCTAAACTCCGCTTTTTTACCATTAATACCATTCAAATGAAATGTTTATGTATAACCATGAGGGAGATGACAAGAGGATGAATGCAATTCAAACAAATAATCTTTCACTTTCATATGGGGAGTCACTCATTATTAAAGAGTTAAATTTAGAAATTCCTAAAGGAGAAGTAACCGTTTTTCTTGGGGGAAATGGCTGCGGAAAATCTACCTTGCTTCGTTCAATTGCCCGTCTCCTAAAGCCTAAATCCGGTTGTATTTTCCTTGAAGGAAATGATATTGCTAAGCTTTCCACAAAAGAAGTTGCTAAAAAAATGTCCATTCTTCCTCAATCTCCAACTGTACCAGAAGGGTTGACTGTACTCCAACTTGTTAAGCAAGGAAGGTACCCACATCAATCATGGTTAAAACAATGGTCGGAAAAAGATGAGATAAAAGTTAATTCTGCTTTAAAAGCTACCGGTTTAGAACATTTAAAGGAAAGAACCGTTGATTCACTTTCAGGTGGACAAAGACAGCGAGCATGGATTGCTATGACATTGGCTCAAGATACAGATATTATTTTACTAGATGAACCTACCACTTATTTAGATATGACACATCAAATTGAAATTCTTGACTTACTCTTTGAACTGAATGAAAAGGAAAAAAGAACAATTGTAATGGTTCTTCATGATCTCAATTTGGCATGCAGATATGCACATAACATTGTAGCCATTAAGAATCAGCAGATTTACGCGCAAGGAAAACCTGAGCATGTGATTAATTGCAGTCTAGTAAAAGATGTGTTTGATATGGAGTGTGAAGTTACAAGTGATCCTTTATTTGGAACTCCACTTTGTATCCCATATGGTAAGGGCAGATGTATCAAGGATAGAATAGCAACATACTGTAAGTAATGGGTGTTAAGTATCGAGGTTTTTCCAGAGAACTGTATCATAAGTAAATGAGGTCAACATTTTTAAAATAACAAAAAGACGCTGCCAGATTGTTGTTGCAAGCGCCTTTTTATTACTATATATACTATTATTTAGAAGTCAAAGTTATCGGGATCAGGTCCTACTCGATGGTCTTGATTAAGCCGATTAATTCGTTCCATGTCTTCTTTCGATAATTCGAAATCAAATACTGCCGAGTTTTCAACAATTCGATGTTCCTTCGTGGACTTTGGTATGGTTACTACGCCGTTTTGCAAATCCCATCGTAGAATAATTTGTGCAATCGATTTGTTATACTTATTTGCAATTTCCAGCAATTCTGGGTTATCCAATAGCTGCCCTTGCATTAATGGCGACCAAGCCCCCAGCTGAATTCCTTGTTCTTGACAAAATTCCAGCAGTTTCTTTTGAGTTAATCGTGGATGATATTCTACTTGATTGACCATCGGTTTGATTTCTGCATCATTCATTAAATCTTCTAGATGGTGGATTTGAAAGTTGCTTACTCCAATCGCTTTTACTTTTCCTTCTTTATAAAGAGTTTCTAAAGCACGCCATGCTTCTTTATATTTGCCTTCTACCGGCCAGTGAATCAGATATAGATCTAAGTAATCAAGACCCAGTTTCTTTAGACTTGTTTCATATGCGGCGATGGTAGATTCGTAGCCTAAGTCAGCATTCCATACTTTTGAAGTAACAAAAAGATCTTCTCTAGAAATTCCTGTTTCCTCCATACCAGCAAGGATGGCTTGGCCAACGCTTTCTTCATTTCCGTAAATGGTGGCTGTATCAATACTCCGATATCCATGTTTAATGGCAAATTTAACAGCATTAACTAATTCAGGACCTTCCTCAACTTTAAATACCCCAATCCCAAACCAAGGCATTTTAACTCCATTATTAAGTATGGTTGAATCTTGTAAGTTTTTTATCATAATATATCCCTCCGTAAAATGGGGACGGTTCTCTCTTATCTATTTTCGTAGAATACATAAGAATATAAGAACCGTCCATTGAAATTTAAACAATTAAGAGCACTTTTGGCCAAGAATACTAACAGCTTTGTGGTCTCTTTTTTCAATGATCCGAATCCAACCTGTTAACAGGACGGCTGCTAAAACCATGAGTGATCCTATCCAAGTGGTATGAATCATTCCGACTGAATCTGTAATAACTCCTCCCATGTAGGATCCAAAAGCGATGCCTATGTTAAAAGCAGCAATATTCATAGCGGAAGCTACATCAACCGAAGTCGGTACAAACCGCTCTGCTAACATGACCACATATACTTGTAATCCTGGGACATTCATAAAGGCTAGAAGACCCATAAAGAAAACTGTAATGAGACCAACAAGTTTAAATGGTGCTGTATACATGAAGATAAAAAGAACAATTGCTTGAGCAATGAACATATAAAATAATGCTCTCATGGGATTTTGATTTGATAACTTTCCGCCTATCATGTTCCCAATTGCAATTGCGATTCCATATACGAGCAGAATCACAGCCACAGTTCCTTCTTTAAATCCAGTTATATCCTGCAGGATTGGTGATAAATAAGTGAAAACTACAAATGTTCCTCCATATCCTAAGGCAGTAATAATAAATAAAAGTAATAAACGTCCATTTTTCAATAACTTAAGCTGATCGTGAATCGATGTGCGAGTTCCTTTTCGTAAGTCAGATGATACGAGGACGCTGTTTGCAATTAGAGCAATAACCCCGACTGCTACAATGAGGATGAACGCCATTCTCCAACCAAAATGCTGTCCAATGAACGTTCCAAATGGTACACCTGTAACCGTCGCTACCGTTAGGCCAGAAAACATGATGGATATGGCACTGGCCCTTCGGTTTTCAGGTACTAAATCAGCTGCGATAGTTGAGCCAATAGACATAAAGACACCATGTGAAAAGGCAGAAATCACACGAGCGGCAAGTAATACACCGATACTTGCAGCACTTGCTGCTATACTATTGCCGACAATAAAAATGATCATTATCCATAGTAATAAAGACTTGCGTGATATACTGGAAGTAAGCGATGTTAATACAGGTGCCCCAAATGTAACTCCTAAAGCGTATAGGGAAACAGTGAGGCCAGCTGTTGTAACAGGTACTTTTAAATCCTCAGCTATTAGCGGTAATAACCCTACACTGATAAATTCTGTAGTTCCTATGGCGAATGCACTTATTGCGAGAGCCAGAAGTGCAAATGTGCTTCGTTTTTTATCGATAGTCATTTTATCCCTCCTTAATATTGTGAAATTGTATAAATGAACCTGTATAAAGGTAACTATACAAAAGAATTAATACATCCATTTCAGCCGACGAATGTTATTATGGAATATATCGTAATAATTGAGAAGTACGCACTTTAAAGTAATATAGGAACCTTAAAGTAATGTAGGTACTTTTTAGTGCCTATCAATTTAGGAGGAGTTAGTTGATGAAGCAAAAGAAATACAATATATCCGTCGAAGCTACCCTGGAAGTAATTGGAGGCAAGTGGAAATGCGTGATACTATGCCATCTAACACACAGCAAAAAACGTACAAGTGAATTGAAACGCCTTATGCCGGACATTACTCAAAAGATGTTAACACAGCAATTACGTGAATTAGAGGAAGATGGAGTCATAAATCGAATTATCTATAATCAAGTTCCTCCAAAAGTAGAGTATGAACTCAGTGAGTATGGCTGGAGTTTGAAGGATATCTTAGATTCGCTATGTGCCTGGGGAGAAAAACATATTACCAAAGTATATGGTGATAAATTTACGGTCTTAGAAGAGAATGTTTTAAATGAGCATCTGAAGTGATTTAATTATTTCGTCAGCTTTATTCTAAAAAGCAAGAAGATGACTATTTTAAAATTATTCAGTATAATTCAAATAACAAAAGGCTAGTAGGGCGGGGAGAAAAAGGTGAAGAAAATAACAGTCGAAAACTTAGTTCGGAAGTTTTCATTGAAAGTTGTGGCTGGTGAAAGCCAACTGCAGAAAATGATAACGCAATCAAGGGTCCATCGTCCGGGATTAGAATTTGTCGGTCATTTTGATTTTTTTCCAACTGAACGAGTTCAAATTTTAGGGAAAAAGGAAATTACCTACTTACATAAATTGAGCCACGAAGAACGTAAATTCCGAATTGGAAATATTGTTCAATATCATCCTCCATGTTTTATTGTTACTGCAGGAGAAGAAGGACTTACCTATTTAAAACATCATTGTAATGAACAGGGGATTCCCCTGCTACTAACCAATCAGCCTGAGACAACTTCAGAATTTATAACAAAACTGGATGCGTATTTGGTGAAGGAATTAGCACCAGAAATGACTGAGCATGGAGTTTGTGTTAATGTGTCTGGCATTGGGATCTTACTTCGCGGTAACTCTGGGGTAGGGAAAAGTGAGACTGCGCATACATTAATTCGCCGGGGACACCGGTTGGTTGCGGATGATGTCGTTGTCTTAAAAAAGCTGAGTCCACAAACGATTCTAGGTACTCATGATGAGAAAACTAAGGAATTCTTGGCTCTGCGCAGTATTGGGCTGTTGAATGTGGTTCGCTTATACGGTCGTAAGGCTTTTCAAGAGGAAACACGAATTGCTCTTGATATTCATTTGACCAAATGGCAGAAAGATGATTTGAATAATGAATTGGATCAGGAACCTCAATATATAGAATATATGGGTGTGAAGGTTCCATCTATCGAAATCCAGCTCCAGCCTGGACGCGATGTAGCGGGGTTAATTGAGGCAGCAGCGAATAACTGGTATTTAAGGCAGCAAGGATACAGCGCAGCAGAAGAGTTCATGAGCAGGATTGAAGAAGATATTTCAGGTTCTGAAAAACTATAACTTTTAAAGTAATAGTTAGCTAGAAATTTTACAAAATCATTATAAAGTAAATTGAACAATATCATAAGATCCTTAAATCGGTCCTGGATATAAAACAAGCCTGAATCCTTTAGATTCAGGCTTAAATTATACGATTTTTGCGGTTTCTTCATAGATTTGTACACTTTGTAGACTTCAATAAAATCATAAAATCGCCATTATTAAAGTATAACAAAGATAGTGAATAAGGCAGCCAATGCAATTCGGTAATAGGCAAAAACGCTTAAACCAACCTTTTCTAGTATTTTAAGGAACAATACCACTACTAACATGGCTACAACAAATGCAGTAATAAAACCGATAGCGAACAAAGGAATGTCGCTTGTATGTAAAAAATGTAAACTTTTAATAAAATCCAAGCCTGTTGCACCTACCATAATAGGGAGGGCAACCAAAAAGGAGAATTCTGCTGCTGTTTTGTGATTTGCACCAACTAGTAATCCCCCGGATATTGTAGATCCAGAACGGGAAAAACCAGGGATTACTGCTAAGCATTGAAATAGTCCAATGGTAAAAGCTTGCTTATAACTTAATTCATCAACTGTGTTAGAAGTGAAATTTCCGTGTTTTTTTTCTGCAAATATCATTAATATTGCACCTGCTATAAGGCTGAATACGACAACCTTAGGTGAGAAAAGTTGGTTTTTAATGAAGTCGTGTAGCAATAATCCAACTATTGCAGCAGGTATGACTCCTAATATGATGTGAATAGCGTCTAATTTCTTTTCTGGTTTGCCAATTGAACTGAAATTTAATAGAGAAAGGTATCTTTTCCAATATAATACTAAAATAGCTAGCATCGAACCAAGTTGTATGATTACTTCAAAAGTATTGGCCTTTTCACCCTCAAACCCTAACAAGCTACCAACTAAAATCATGTGACCAGTTGATGATACCGGTAAAAATTCAGTTAATCCTTCTACGATTCCTAAAATAAAGGCTATGATATGTTCGTTCATGTTTTTCCTCAGACCCCTCATTTATTGTTACTTATAATAAGCTCCCTTTTATTGTATTAAGGAATTGGGTGTTACTTCTTAAGTTATGGTTAAGGATATGTAAAGATTATGTAATTTTATAGTACTTTAGGTATGTTTTATTTTACCAATTGTAAAATATAATTTTATACCCGCTGAATTGTCATTGTCAAAAATAGAAATATGTATGAGTAATGCTAATAAAAACGGCGGATATTCCCAAAGTTAGCGAATATGACGTTATTCTGAAACATCTACCAAAGAAAATGGAACGTTAAAATGATAAAATTAACGTATGCTGATTGGTTTAATAAATCAAATGAAATCATTACTTATTAAGAAATAAATATAGAAAAGAAAGATTTAATTTTTTTGATTAAAGTAAGTAGTTACTTATTCGAATATATTTTAATCTATCAATAATAGTGTTACACTATAATAGAGTATAATTGATACAGAAAAGGTGTGTGACTGGTCGTACCCTGGCTTGCTGTGAAGCCTAAGATGGAGCGTCTACATCATTTCTGCAAATCTTAGGGTATAAGGATATGGTAAAAATGAGTAACAGACAAACTAAAACAGACGTTATCTTAATTGGTGCCGGAGTCATGAGTGCGACTTTGGGAACACTCTTGAAAGAATTAGTACCGGACTGGAAAATTACAGTGTTTGAGAAGCTCGACAATGCAGGAGAGGAAAGTTCTAACGAATGGAATAATGCGGGAACGGGTCACTCCGCACTGTGCGAGCTTAACTACACCGTCGAAAAACCGGACGGATCCGTAGATATTAGCAAAGCTATAAAAATCAATGAACAGTTTCAGGTTTCAAGACAGTTTTGGTCTTATCTTGTAAATAACCATCTATTAAATAATCCGCAGGACTTTATCATGCCATTGCCTCATATGAGTTTAGTACAAGGGGAGAAAAATATAACGTTTTTGAAAAAACGTTTTGAAGCACTGTCAAACAATCATCTGTTTCAAGGGATGGAATTTTCCGATGACCCTGAAAGATTGAAGGAATGGATTCCGCTTATCATGGAAGGCCGTACATCGAATGAACCGATAGCGGCAACAAAAATCGACTCTGGAACGGATGTCAATTTTGGTGCTTTAACACGCATGTTGTTTGACCACTTAAAGAGTAACAACGTCGAGATAAACTACAAGCATAGTGTTAAGAATCTTAAACGTACTAGCGATGGCTTGTGGGAAGTGAAAGTGCATAATATCGATACCGGTAAAATCGAATACCATACTGCAAAATTTGTCTTTATCGGCGGCGGTGGCGGAAGCTTACCTTTACTTCAAAAAACTGGTATTCCTGAAAGTAAGCATATAGGAGGATTCCCTGTAAGCGGATTATTCCTAGTATGTAATAATCCGGAAGTTGTAGAACAGCATAATGCAAAGGTATACGGCAAAGCAGCAGTTGGTGCTCCTCCAATGTCTGTGCCGCATCTTGATACACGATATATCGACAACAAAAAATCATTACTATTTGGACCGTTTGCTGGCTTCTCACCAAAATTCTTAAAAACTGGATCAAATATGGATTTATTAGGTTCTGTAAAACCAAATAATGTCTTTACTATGTTAGCGGCAGGTGCAAAAAATATGCCATTAACAAAATACTTGATCCAACAACTTATGTTATCAAAAGAACAACGTATCGAAGAGTTGCGAGAATTTGTTCCGAACGCTAAAAGCGAAGATTGGGATATCGTGGTAGCAGGCCAACGTGTACAAGTTATTAAAGATACTGAGACAGGCGGCAAAGGAACGCTTCAATTCGGTACGGAAGTTGTAACTGCGGGTGATGGATCGGTTGCTGCATTACTCGGTGCTTCTCCAGGTGCTTCTACCGCTGTTCACGTCATGCTTGAGGTAATAAGAAAATGCTTCCCGCAACATATAAAAGAGTGGGAACCGAAAATAAAAGAAATGATTCCTTCTTACGGCGTATTACTAGCGGAAAATCCAGAGCTATTCAATGAAATTCATACTTCAACAGCTCGGGCGCTTGGTCTAGGCGAAAACTTACCGTTGCAGATGGATCAAAGTGATTTATCGAATGAATCACGTAATGTAGAAAAGGAAACTGTTCCTGTTTAATTCTTTTAAAAAAGCAGGATCCGTTAAAAGACGGATCCTGCTTAAAGCTGTGCTACTAAATACTCATGTTTTATACTAAGTTCTTCATTTATTTTTTTTACATATTGATCATAATCAGGCAGTTCTTCTGCAACTAATTGTAATATATATTTACCAATTACTTCTTCAGCTTGTTTTAAATCAATGCTTTGTCCATTTTCAAAAGTGGTTTCCCGTTTCCCGTTCATAATGTTTTTTTTTGCTTTGTTTAACCATGGATACATTGTTTGGACAACAAAACTGTTGGATAAAAAATAACTGGCTGTGTTTCCGCCTAGTAGAGTGATTTGTTCTGAGATTTCGCTGCTATTTACCCAATTCAAAAACTCTATACTTTCGGTTATATTTTCCGAAGTTTTTGTAATTCCTAAAATACCTCCGCCCAGTAAAGGCGTATCTCCGGGCACATTCGCGATACCAATGGAATCTTTAATATTGCTTTGTGATACTATTGATAAGTGATTCATAAATCCAATGACCATTGCAGATTTTCCATCTGCAAACATTTTTACTTCTTCCCCCCACCAATTAGAATCAATAATTTTTGAATTTCTGTAATTATCACGTAATAATTTCATGGCATTTTTTGCAATGTCTGGAATCAGTTTTATTTCAGAATCATGTAATAGTTGGCCTTTAAGAGAATAATATCTAAGTAAATATTCAGCGGCAATCGTACCTGAATTGCCAGTGATCATCGAGGCACCATTTATATTTTTTAATAAATCTAAATCACTTTCATTAAAGAATTTGAGAATTTCATTATACGAATTAAAATTTAGTGGAATTTTTAATTCCGTTTTCGTCTTCTCAAAATTTTTTCGTTTTACTATGTCATTTTCAAAAAGATCTTTTCGATAAAAGAGCATTTGAGTACTTATATCAAATGGCAGTGCATAGGTCACATCATTGATATTTGCGTAGTAATCTTTTAAAAAATAAGGCAAATTATTTAAGATCCGGTCTAAACTTTTATTTAGGCCATGTAAATTCTTATATATTTTCTGACCATACCAAGAAAGTCCAACTAAATCTAATCGTATGATGTCATAGCTTTTCCATTTTTCATCATCTTTAATAATATCAAATATTTCATAATCCTTTTTTATATCAAGGTTAATGAGTATATTTGTGTTCTTCTCAAAATGGGGAATGATTTTCTTTAACGCTTCAGTTGTTGGTGATTTAATCGTTAAAATGTTTAACTGAGAATCATATTTTCGATCATGTAAATTTTTTTCTAAGAATCCGATGTTATTGTATTTTCTTGAATGGCTTTTTTCCTTTAAATTAAGACTAAGAATCAATTTTTTAATGACACTTTCACCCATATGTCCATAATCCTGAAAATAAAAGAGTATTTCATTGCTATACGTATTGTTGAAGGGAGCCAAAGAGATTAATTTTGGCAAAGGATTCGTTGCCCCGTAATGAAATGCCTTAATTACCTTTACAGCTTTTGAAACGTTTGTAGTAATGATAAAATCCAACGATGTACTTTGAATGAATTGGAAGGCATTTTCATACTCATGTGCCATATTGGACTGGGAAATGACTACATTTTTATGGTTTACTTGACTTAAAAAAGCGGAAATAAAATCATTTTCATTGGCATATTTATTTTCATCTGTAAAAACACCTATGGTATTCACATCAAAATGATTAATATATTCTGCAATGTCAATGCCTGCCTGCTTGAAATCAAACGAGATAAACTCTAAAGCATTTCTTGGATGACGATTAATAAAAATGATATCACTTTTATCAATGGAAAGTTGATTATAGTATTCATTAGCATCATCTAAAGAGGAAACAGTTATAATGCCCGAAGGTCTCTCTTTGATGATTTCTTTGATAATTTCCAATTCTTTGATTGGATTATCATACGTACAATATACTTTAAGTTGGTAATCTCTAGCAGCAGCTTCTTTTAATGCACTTTCATAAAATGCAGCATATTCCTCTAAAGCAAACGTCGGTAATATGATAATAATGGTTTGGCTCTTACCGGATCGTAAAACTTTAGCATTAGTATTAAGATTGTATCCTAATTCTTCAGCTGCTTTCAGAACAAGTTCCATTTTTTTAGAGCTGACATTTCCTTTGCCATTCAACACATTTGAAACCGTTCCGTGTGAAACACCAGCAGCTTTAGCAATATCTAATATCGTTACCATCTCTCCACTCCCCGAAAATGATAAGTTAGCTCAATTTTATCAAATACTTCTTTTTTAAGTAAAACTCATAAAAACTCTACTTCTCATTAACAATCTCAGTCTCTTCAATCAACCATTTCTCAATTTCAGCAGCCATTTTTTTTAACTTACCATATGAATACTTCATGTTAAAATTCTTACTATTATTAAGTAAGCTTTAGTTTTTCTCTGTAGTTATTTAATAGGCATGGCCAATCCGTCTGGATCATATCAGCCCTTTTTTCAAGAAGCTTTTTCCAGCCATATTCCGGCCCTTTTATAATAGAGGTATCATCATCAAATTCTGCAAATAGGACATGCTCATCATCTAGTCTTATGGCATTTATCCATATCAGTAATTCTTCTTCTTTTATCATTTGAATCGTTTCATCTTGGAAAAGTGGACTTTCCTTATCTTCAGCAATGATTTCCATCCCAACTAGGTTGATATGTTTATAGGCTGTCACTATTTCTATTTCTTCCAGCTTTTTAATAATGGGAATATACGCAAACTTCACTGGATGGATATCCAAAAGATCCAAATAGCTTTTATTAACGGGCGATTTCAAAAGGATTTGCTCTTCCATATGAAACTGATCGAGAAAAGGGAGTAGTGTTTCCCAATATTCCCAAGAACGATCTAAATTTATGAGAATGTCTCCTTTAAAAGTAGTCAATACATCTTCTAATTTCTCCACTTTAAAATTAACAACATGACCAATGTTATTACGATAGTAGAGTGAATCAATCTCGTTTGAATCCATTGTTTTAATATTCCTATTCTGTCCTAAAAGCCTTTTTTCATTGCCATCATGGAAGAGATAAAACTTTCCGTCTGTCGAGCGGATAATATCAATTTCTAATATGTCTGCGTTGGATTGGATTGCCGCATGAAAAGCAGGGGTTGTATTTTCTATAATATTTCCCATACTGCTTCCTCTATGAACAGCAATTAAAAATGGATTGTTTTCTAGTTTTTCTTTGATAATCTTCATATTAAACCTCTTCTATAAAATATTTTTTACTTTACTTCCTCTACCGTATACTAAGTAAATGACTATGGAAGATATCGCCATTAATATAACTGAATATACAAAATTCATTGCCTTCGCATTAATAGAAGTAGCCGGGTCAGTGTTATTTCGAATCACAATACCTAACGGCTGGTAAAGTGGATGATATAAAAATACAGTTAAATCATAATCTGCTAATAAACTATTAAAATTTAAAGCAAGTATCGCTAAAGTTGACGGTAAAATAATTGGTAAGATAACTCTCATAAATGTATAGATCGGCCCGGCACCTAAATTTTTTGCTGCATCCTCAAGTGAATGATCAAATGAGTAATAAGATGCCTTCAAAATTCGGAGCGTAAATGGGATTTTTTCAATCACATAAGCAATTAATAACAAACTTAATGTACCTGTTAAAACGATATTCCCCATAATAGGCAGCGGTTTATCATAGGTGATGATTAAACCTAAAGCCATAAGGATACCAGGTATTAACCAAGGGATATGGAATAAATATTCTAAAGCAGTTGTTAGTTTATTATTGTATTTATGGATTAAGCGGGCAATAAATAGCATAGCTGCTACGACAAGGATAGCCGCTAATCCCGAATAAATCATACTGATCACAAATGGTTGATAGGCTGTTTCGTCTGTTAAGATTTTCGTGTAGTTCTCTAAAGTAAAATGAGACCATGAAAGTGTACCAGTATTAATACTGTACGAATCGGTAAATGAAAAGAGAATGACAGCAAATATTGGCAGAACATAGATAGCAAATAAGACATACGCAAACAAGTGAACGATAAAGTTGATAGCTTTATTTTCAATTTTTTGTTTCACGATTTTCGTTTTTACTTTTGAGACAGACATATAAAATCCTTTTTTTTCAGATCTTGTAACAACATAAAGTAAAATAATTTGTGTGATTCCTAAAAATATGGCTAATAAAGCTGCAAGATCTCTTGAACTTAAACTTTTTGCAAATGCTAGAATCATAGGGCTAATCGTTTGAAAGTTTTCACCGCCTACGATCAACGGAGCAGACATCGCCCCGATTCCTGTTGCAAATAACAACACTGATACAGTTGTTAAGACAGGCTTTAATACAGGAAAAACAATTTTTGTAAGAATTTTCCAAGGTGTCGCCCCCATATTTTTTGCCGCTTCAATGGTCTGAAAATCAATGCTTTTAATCGCATTCGAAAGAAAGATGATATGATTGGTTGTACATGCAAAGGTCATGACAAACACAACTGCGGGATAACCGATAAACCAATCTGGATCCATGCTAGGAAAGATTTTCACTAAAAAAGCCGTTAAAAATCCAGAATTCCCGTAAATAAATTGATAGCCTGAAACTAAGATAAGTCCGCCGTAAATCATCGTTGTAAAATAACCGAGTTTTAATATTTTAGCTCCTTTAATATCAAAATACTCAGTCACTAATACTAGGAAGATCCCGATAATGTTTACAGTGAAAACTAATGTAATACCTAAAATTAAGCTGTTCAATAAACTGTTCATCGCTCTTTCAGACGATAGTAATTTATTAAATGGATCTAGTGAAAAGGAACCACCAGCAAAAAATGTCGTATATAAGATATTTACATTTGGAAGAATAAGAAAAGCTGCAATAAACCAAGTAAGGATGATTCCGACAATCCAAAGGTATATTTTATGATGAACATGAGTGTTTAAATATTTATTCATGATTTTTCTCCTAATATTGCAGAATGTCTTTTGGATTAAGAAATAATGTTACCTCGTCACCTTCAGCATATTGAAATTTGCCATCCTCTTTTTCTATATTCATAATAGTAGATTCCGATAGTTGATATTTATATTGTGAATATGTCCCATAATATTCTTTTGATTTAACTTTTGCTTTTAGTGCAACAGAGTGAATATCTGTATCCAGCACTTTCGTTTTAATTTTCTCTGTCCGAATATAATATTTTTTTGTTAAATCTACTTTCATATCCGTTTTTTTCGCTATTTCTTCGATTAATTTTCGACTCATTACATTTGCGTCTCCAATAAAATTACAGACAAACTCTGTTTTCGAATGATTGTAGATTTCTTCCGGTGTGCCGACCTGCTCAATAACACCATTATTAAAAACGGCTATGCGGTCTGACATAGTTAGGGCTTCTTCTTGGTCATGTGTTACATAGACTGTTGTAATACCTTGTTCAAGTTGCAATTTTTTTAGTTCTTTTCTTAGTTGTTTTCGTAACTTTGCATCCAAGTTTGATAATGGTTCATCTAATACAATAATTTTTGGAGCAAGTGCCAATGCCCGCGCAATGGCTACTCGTTGCTGCTGACCGCCCGATAGTTCAGATACATTTTTCATTAACTGCTCATCTGATAAATCGACAACTCTTGCTAATTCTTCGACTCGGTTATTAATCTCTTCTTTTTTCTGCTTCTTTAACTTTAATCCAAAGGCGATATTTTCAAAAACGGTCATAGTTGGGAATAAGGCATAGCTTTGAAAGACCATTCCAATTTGCCTTTTTTCAATTGGAGTATTTGTAAGATCCTTGCCATCTACAATGATTTTTCCTTTAGAAGGTGTAATAAATCCTACTAATGTCCTTAATGTAGTTGTTTTCCCACAGCCGGATGGTCCTAGGAAGGTAAAAAATTCACCTTCTTTTATATCTAAATTTAGATTTTGGATTGCAACAAAATGACCGAATTTTACCTGTATATCTTGAAAATGAATCAAATGACTTCCTCCTTCATTTATAAACCGTCAAATCCACTATGGATCGATGGTCTATAAGGTTATTCAATAGGGGTAAGTAAGAAAAGCTGCCCATTTCAAGGCAGGGATGACTAGAAAGCAGCAGACATTTTCTGATCAGTCCTGCCTTGACTAACCCATTGGTTAATCAAGGCGGTTATGTTTTTCATATTTTTAGAATGAATAAACTTTAGGTAGGTAAACGCAGAGCTCCACAAGAATTTGCTTTGGAAGCATCGTTGCTTATTCCTTATTTGAAGATATTTAATTCGATTTTTTCTACCCATTCGTCAATATGTTTTGAAATGAAAGTATAATCCATATTTTGGACTTTAGTGTTTGTAGAGATCGATTTCATTTGATCGGAAGCTTGTTCAAATGCTTTCTCATTAACAGGTAAAGTACCAAATTGTTTAGCCCATTCCCCCTGAACTTCTGCACTGCCAAACCAATCAACAAATTCCTTAGCAACAGATGTATCTTGTTTTTTTCCTTTATTGATAATTCCAACTTGTTCAACTGTTGTTGGTACGCCGATTTCAGGAGAAACGATTCCTGCCTTGAAACCATATTGTTCTTCATATCCTGGTAGACCGCTAGAATAAGTGAATGAAATTGGAACCTTACCTGATACAAGGTTTTTGAAACTGTCTTCTCCTTCTGGAGTTTTATATCCGTTATCAAAGAAAGATTTGATCATTTCCCATCCTTTATCAGATACTCCTAAATCCCCTTTAGGATCTAAATTTCTCATCAGAAACCCATAGACAACAGCACGGTTTGTCGCACCGCCTAAATTTGTTGGAACGTTATATTTACCTGCAAAATTTTTGTTTTCAATTAAATCTGTCCAGTCTTTTGGAGCAGTTTCCGGGGTGTAGACATCTTTGTTATAAATCATAATAATTCTTTGTTCCACAAGCGGATTATAGAAATTGTCTGATTGTCTGGAAGCCTTTGGTATTTCATTAATCCATTTTGGCTGATAAGGAACAAGTAAATTATCTGTTTTTAATGTTTCGAAGTTCATTTGATTTAAGCCAAAAACCACATCTGCTATAGGATTGTTCTTTTCAGCAATCAAACGGTTTAGCAAATCTCCACCGCCGGCTTCTACCATTTTAATGTTAAAACCAGCTTCAGCGGCTTTTTTTGTTAGCCAATCACCACGGCCATCAGAAACTGAGTTTGAATAGATAACTAAAGATTTATCTTTCGCAGCTTTGTCTCCTGCACCAGTATTTCCAGAACCATTGCCACAAGCTGCTAAAGCGATACTTAAAACGATTCCAACCATGATCAATATCAGCTTTTTCATTCAATCTTCTCCTTTTTTGAACGTGTCAATTTTATAATGCAAGTTCATTATAGAAGGAGCTTTTTAATAGGACAATACAATTTACATAGTCTTAACAATGTTAAAATAAGCTTTACAATTGTGATAAATTGACTAAAACATAAAAAATTTAAAGTGCAGGATGGTTTTTGGGGGACAAAAATAGAACGTGTCAAAAGAGGGATGATAACAATTATTTACTTTTGATGGGTTCCCCATTCTTTAGTGAACAACTCAAAATGAATATTTCAATATATTGATAATACTTAGTTTTCATTGTTCTTCAAAGTTATACCTAAAATGAACAATTTTCTAAAAAAAGTAAGCGGAATTTTTGTGAAAACATATAGAATTTGTTATTCTAAAATAGGTAATATTCAATATAATCTGTTTTATGATTAAGAATGGACAAATTTATTTTTTGTTGTTCTTCTTTCAAAATAGATTAAAACTTAAAAAGATTTTTTCACAAAAGGAGAATGATTATGAGCAAGGTAGCTATAGTTACTGGTTCTGCTGGCGGACTAGGGAGAGGCATAGCAGAGAGACTATGCAAGGATGGTTTTAATGTTGTACTACATGATATAAACGAAGCATTACTTAACAACACTGTTTCCGAATTCAAAGAAAAAAACTTTAATGTTATCGGTGTTAAAGGAGATGTATCTAAACAAGAGGACCAATTCAATTTAGTTAAAGAAGCAGTAGATAAATTTGGTCGTTTAGATGTTTTTGTAAACAATGCGGGTATCGAAGCAGTTTCTCCATTTTTGGAAATTACAGAAGAGCAGCTTGACAGATTATTCAAAGTTAATGTAAATGGTGTAGTTTTTGGTACTCAAGCAGCTGCTAACCAATTCATTAAACAAGAAACAAAAGGAAAAATCATTAATGCATGTAGCATAGCAGGCCATGAATCATATGAAATGCTTGGAACATATTCTGCGACTAAGCATGCTGTGAAATCTTTCACACATTCAGCTGCTAAAGAGCTAGCTAAATACAAAATAACGGTAAATGCATATTGTCCTGGTGTTGCAAAAACAAAAATGTGGGATAGAATTGATGAAGAAATGGTTAAATATAACGATGATTTGAAACCAGGGGAAGCTTTTGAAAAATTCTCTTCAGAAATTGCTCTTAAAAGATATCAAACACCTGAAGATGTTGCTAATTTAGTATCTTTCTTAGCTTCAGATGACTCAGATTATATTACTGGTCAAGCTATGTTAACTGATGGTGGTCTTGTTTATAGATGATAAATTAGATAATTCTAAGGTATAACATCTAATTTACTTAAAAAAAGAGAAGAATCCATTTTGATAAAGTTTTCCAAAGTGGATTCTTTTTGTTTGCAATTAAAACATGATTTTTTTATCGAACTTTATTAATATTATCAATCAATTTTAAAAATGATCAGATTTTATTTTAAATCTACAAGAGGATTCTTTTTAACCCTCTTAACACAATGTTTTCCAAATACTCAAAATTTCTTATCAATGGAGCTTACCCAACAAAAAAACTTTTGTTCTTAATCCAATTTATCGTTTCTTACTCAGTAGATCCAATATACTTTCTCCGATTTTGTTCCATGGGCACAACTTAGTTTAGTGCTAAAATAGAAAAAAAGAGTGGTGTCCATATGGGAAACAAAAATGAAGGCAAAAAATATAATGAAGATTTTAAACAGCTTACATCTAAATAATTTAACAACACAAAAACTTATCTTTTTTGTGTCCAAGATTCAACTCCAAGAGAGGAATATGATCAAATGGAAAAACACAACGTAGGACAATTGATACAAACTCGATTAGAAAAGCATAAAATGGTGGCAGCGATAAAGGATCCAAAGTATATTGAGCGAGCGATTAAGTATAAAGAAAATTTGAGCGCAGTATTGTTAATGACGGGAACTATTTTAACAGTAAAGAGATATGTTGATTACATTCAATCTGAAGGACTTCCAGTTCTATTGCATGTTGAAAAAATTGGTGGTCTACAAATGGACCGCGATGGAATTGAATTTATAAAAAGAAATGTTCAACCACATGCAATCGTCACGACAAAGAATGGGATTATAAAAAAAGCAAAATCCAGCGGACTTATGGTTATTCAGCGAATCTTTTTAATTGATACGGATGTTTATACTCATTTAGTTAAGGATGCTGGTCAAATTAACTCGGATATCATTGAGATTATGCCGTGTCGAGCTCCAGATTTTTTATATAAATTAACCCAGGTGCTGCCAGTACCGATCATCACAGGCGGGCTATTAAACTCACCTGAACATGCGAAAGAAGCACTAGATAATGGAGCTGTTGCAATTTCAACGTCAAACTCAGAAATGTGGAAAATGAATCTAAATGAATTGTAAAGGCTCTTTTCTAAAACTATGTTGATTTTGAAAAGAAAATCTTAATAAAAACCACCATTTCATGTTAGATAATAAATTATATTTAGAAAAGATGCCCCGAAACTAAGCTTATTTGGAGGTTATCTTTTTACGATAAAACTACAATCTTTACGAAAATAGCAATTGTAAATAAGAAATTTACATAAAATTTATATGCAGTTAATAATTACCGTCTATATTATAACTGTAAAGTGAATAGATAAACGGTGCGAACAGAGAGACCTCAAAATTAATGTATACCAATATACATTTTATTTGAGGTCTTTTTATTGTTTAGTAAAAAGTAATGGAGGTGACCTAAGTTTTACATTTCATTATTACTGGTGATTCTTTTGCAAGATAAGTAAGTCTAGGAAGTTATTAACCTAACAAACCAAAAATGATGTTGTGAAGGAGAAAAAATATGAAATTATTCTTGAGATTATTTAGTGTATTCACATTGGTATTTGTTTTGGCGGCATGTGGTAATGCTGATAAAAGTTCATCAAGTGATTCTGGATCAAAAGACGGCAAAAAAACGGTGATTGAGTACTGGCATGTTAATGCGGAAACTCAAGGTGGACAAACAGTTAATGAATTAGTAGATGCATTTAATGCACAAAGTAAAACGACAAAAGTCGTAGCGAAATTTAATCCAGATATGTATAAAGGCTTAATGCAGAATTTACAAGCTGAAGCAGCAGCGGGAAAAGCACCTGCAGTGGTGCAAGTAGGCTGGGCTTTTAAAGACTATTTTTCAAATAATTTTAGCTATACCTCACCACAAGAAGTAATTGATCAAAATTTTCCAGAAGATAAAACATTTTTAAAAGATTATTTCAACAAAAATGTAATGGATTTAGCTGTAAATTCGGATGGTAAACAAGTAGGTATTCCTTATTCATTAAGTTCTCCAGTACTTTACATAAACAGAGATATTTTAAGAAAAGCAGGATTAAATGAAAATGGTCCAAAAACATGGGAAGAAGTAAAAGAATTTTCTAAGATCATAAAAGAGAAAACAGGTAAAAATGGCTTTTATCTTCAAGAACCTGCCGATAACTGGGCTACACAAGCATTACTAGAAAGTAATGGTGCTCAAATGATAACGGATAATAAAGCAACATTTGCTTCAAATGAGGGCATTAAAGCCTACCAATTATGGGCTGATATGATTTTAAAAGATAAATCAGCTGTTCATTTATCTTGGGATCAAGGTGTACAAAGTTTTATCGATGGTAATGTAGCCATGGCTTATACAACAATCGCTCAACGGTCAAATATTCAAAATAATGCCAAGTTTGATGTTGCTGCTATTAAATCACCAGCTTGGGAAGGCAAGGAAGTGAAACTGCCTGCAGGTGGAGCTATGTTAGCAATCACGGCCAAAGATCAAGATCAACAAAAAGCAGCATGGGAATTCATGAAATACCTTTATAGCGTTGAATCAATGGCGAAATGGACAGAAGGGACAGGGTATGTACCTCCACGTAAGGATGTTGCAGAAGCAGAGAACGGGTTGAAAAAATATTTAGAAGAAAATGAAATGATGCAAGCAGCAATAGAACAAATGGACGGAATCGTTCCTTGGACCTCATTCCCTGGGGACGCTGGTTTACAAGCGGAACAATTATTATTAGATGCCCGAGATCAAATTCTAGGGGGTAGTGTATCAGTAGAGGAAGGGTTAAAGTCAACTGAAAAAGCGATCAACGAAATCTTGAAGTAATTTAAGAGTATTGATGAGGTTGACTTGTCAGATCTCTCCATCTCATTATAGATTCTATTTTGGGTTGGAGAGGTCAGACCTATAAGTCACATGCCCCGTGTAACTTACATGAAAGGTGAGAGGGTAGAAAAAATATGAATGCTGTAGCAATAAAGAAAAGAATCAATAAAGATAATTGGAAAGCTTATGGATTATTATTTCCTTCTATTATTATATTTGCATTGTTTATGTTTTGGCCATTTATATACACAATTTATTTAAGTTTTTTCGAATGGAATATGATCAGCACTACGAAAAAATTTGTTGGTTTTCAAAATTACATTGATATTGTAACTGATCCAAAAACATTAAAAATATTTGGAAATACATTTGTATATATTGCTTTGTTATTAGTATTAAACTGCGTGATTCCATATGTTTTTGCATTTGTTATCGATGTAATTTTAAAACGATTTAAAGGCTTTTATAAAAGTGCAATGTTTTTACCCGCATTTATTTCACTGGTGGTAGGATCGATCTTATTTACTTGGATATTAAATCCAGTGTCAGGACCGGTTGCAATCATTTTAAGGTGGTTTGGATTTGAAATGCCCATTTGGAGTAAATTAGATGGATGGGTAATACTGGTATTAAGTTTGATTACGTCTTGGAAAGTATTCGGTTATAACTTTATTGTCCTTTATGCCTCTATTAATGGTGTTTCCCGTGAAATAATAGAAGCTGCACGTTTGGATAATGTACCATTATGGAAAATATTCTTTCATATCGTTTTACCGATGAGCAGTGCAACTGGTATATATGTACTTATTATTACCATTGTACAAGGACTTCAATATGTTTTTACACCGATTAAAGTGATTACACAAGGAGGTCCCAATTATGCAAGCTCAAACGCGATCTATCATGCTTATCACGAAGCATTTGTATTATATAGAACAGGTCACTCAGCAGCATTATCAATCATAACTATGGTGATTTTCTTAGTGTTATTGATTATTGAATTTAAGTTCGTTGAGAGAGGTATCTACTATGAAAATTAAACGCTCAGTATCGATACCTTGGCATATTGTTTTTATTATCACGATTCTTGTTCTTATTTTTCCGATTATCTTTGCGGTAGGAACTTCGTTTAAATCGTTAGAGGATGCATACAACAATGTTTTAAATATCATTCCCTTAAAACCTACGTTTGAAAACTATAAAACATTTTTTAATAGTTTACCAGCTTTGAAAATTACGATGAATACGTTCATATTAGCGTCCGTTGTGACCATTTTTAAGGTCATTACTTCGTTTTTAGCAGCCTATGCTTTCGTATATTTTCATTTTAAAGGGAAAAATATTTTGTATTTTATCTTGATTAGTACCATATTTATTCCATTTACTGTCACGATGATCCCGAATTATTTGACCATATCTAATATCGGATTAACCGACAATATTTGGGGAGTTATTTTACCTCAGCTGGCAGATGCGATCGGGATTTTCTTAATAAGGCAATCGATGAAATCAATTCCATTCTCATTAATTGAAGTAGCTAGATTAGATAATATAAGTCACGCATTTATTATGAAAGACATCGTTCTTCCATTAGTCAGGCCGGCGGTTACTTCAACGGGGATCTGGTTCTTTATTAGTTCGTGGAACGAATATGTATGGCCAGTGCTCATTTTAAAAAATACTGAAAATTATACATTACCTTTGGCTTTACAAATGTATATTAGTTCTGAAGGTGGAACGAATTTTACAGTAGCAATGGCTGTATCGGTCATAACCATGATCATCCCTTTAGTTTTATATTTAATTTTCCAGAAGTATATTATCGGTACGTTTACTTCTTCAGGAATTAAGTAATGGAGGATTAGGATGAAGGAAATTAAATTTCAAAATGTTTGGAAGTCATATGGAAAAACACAAGTTGTAAAAGGGTTAAATCTTACTATAAAAGAGGGAGAACGCTTGATTCTTTTAGGTCCATCTGGATGTGGAAAATCTACCACTTTGCGAATGATCGCAGGGCTTGAAGACATTACATCAGGTGACTTATATATGAATGGTCGAAGAGTGAATGATATACCAAGTGGAAAAAGAGATGTAGCGATGGTATTTCAAAACTATGCATTATATCCACATATGAATGTTATAGACAATATTACATATGGATTAAAGGTCCAAAAGGTTCCGAAAGAAGAAATTAAGGCTAGATTGGGTTCGGCATTAGAAATGCTTCAGCTCAAAGGTTATGAAGAGCGATTACCTAAAGATTTGTCAGGTGGTCAAAGACAACGGGTTGCTTTAGCAAGGGCTGTCGTAAAAAAATGCGATTTTTTCTTACTTGACGAACCATTATCGAACTTAGATGCACAGTTAAGAGTATCCGCACGGAAAGAATTAGTCAAAATTCATGATATGTATAAACAAACGATTGTTTATGTAACACATGATCAAATAGAAGCGATGACCGTTGGAGATCGTATTGCCTTAATGAATCAAGGGCATTTACAAATGCTGGACACACCGGAAAATGTCTATCATCGTCCTGCAAACATCTTTACAGCTAAGTTCATCGGTTCACCTCCTACAAATATAGTAGATATGATTTATCAAAATGGCAAAGTTGTGATCGGGAAACAAATATTTCAATTAAATCCTATGTGGATCAATCAGATTAAGAAGCATAATACGACAGAATTAGTATTTGGTATTCGACCAGAGCATATTGAAATATTCAATTCTCCTCAAGAAAATACCTTAAAAGGGACTGTGAAATATATTGAGAACCAGGGAAGCAGCTATGGAGTGTATATTGAATTAGAGGGCAATGAACTGATTGCGATGAGTGAAAATAAGAAATGGGGTCCTGGTCAAGAGGTCTATGTAAGACTAATGATCAATCACATACATATTTTTGATAAAGAAACAACTA
This sequence comes from Heyndrickxia sp. NPDC080065, assembly GCF_050281185.1. NCBI lineage: Bacteria > Bacillati > Bacillota > Bacilli > Caryophanales > Bacillaceae > Heyndrickxia > Heyndrickxia sp. NPDC080065. The sequence goes on from NZ_JBNNWS010000009.1 coordinate 200,172, forward strand.
ATTCAATTGGCTATCCAAAGGAATTAGACCAATAATTCTTATTAGCTTCAGAGTTTAAAAAATATTACGGAAAAGGATGATAATAAATGAAAAGAGATATCTGTTATTCCGATTTGGTGCTTATTAATAATGATATTTTTGAAAATATAAATGATTTAATAAAACATGGGGCGAATAAAATTGAACTAATGATGGATGGAGAAAAGTGGGATGACATGGAAGATTTATTTGAGGATTTTTCATCAAAACTAAAAGCATTACCTGTTGGCTATACCATTCATCCACCTGCATGGGATATCAACCTTACAAGTGAAAATAAGGCAATTAGAGAAGCTTCATTTTCTGAATATAAAAAAGCTATTGAATTTGCTAGTATGATTGGTGCTGGTCATGTTGTCATTCACCCTGGGTTTTGCTTCTCTCCAATTTTTGATAAAAAACTTGCTCAACAACGCGCTGCGTTTTATATCAAGAGGTTGTGTGAAGTTGCTAAACCTTTGAACGTGAAGCTTGCCATTGAAAATGTAGGATACAATGGCAGTTCTCTTTTTACGCAAAATGAGTTTACGAGTTTTCTAGAAGTTATGGATGAAACGGCAGGATATTTAATTGATATAGGACATGCTCATCTAAATGGATGGAATATTCCACAACTAATAAAAGATACAAAGGATCAACTTCTTGCACTCCATATCCATGATAATAATGGAACTGGAGATGATCATTTGCCAATTGGTGAAGGGTCGATTCAATGGAAAGAAATCTTTGCGATGATTAATGAACATTCCGTCGATTGCCAACTCATTTTGGAATATGCTCCAGCTACTCCATTAAAAGAATTACGTAAAGGTAAGGAACTTCTTCAAAATAAAGTTTTAATTTAGGTAAAGGTGGAGAAATAGATTGGTTAACATTAACGATTTTGATGCCTATTGTTTTGATTTAGATGGAACGATATATGTCGGTAGTGAGCTTTTACCCGGTGTGAAAGAAACACTTGACCTGCTAAGAAGGCAAAACAAAAAAGTTCTTTTTATTACTAATACACCAACGCAAACAAGAGAAGAATGCCAACAACGACTTCAAACAATGGGGATTATTGCTGAACTAGAGGAAGTAATTACAGCACCTTTTATATCAGCTGTCTATTTTTCGGAGAAGTTTCCGGACTCATGTGTTTACATAGTTGGTGAAAAAGCAATTGAGGAAGAATTTAATCGTTTTGCATTAAAAATGACAGAAAACCCTATGGAAGCAACACATGTTCTTGTCGGATTAGATCGTTCCTTTACGTATGAAAAGCTTAATTTGGCGATGAACGCAGTGCGCAATGGGGCGAAACTAATTGTGACCAATCCAGATCCGTCATGTCCAGTTCCTGAAGGGTATATTTCAGATACATTGGCAATAGCTAAAGCAATTGAGGTAGCATCTGGCCAAACGATTAATGATGTAATTGGGAAACCTTCCTCATTCTATGGGAATAAAGTTCTCGAGATATTAAAGATTACTAGTAACCGTTGTTTAATCATTGGAGATCGTCTCGAGACCGATATTATGTTGGGAAAGACAAATGATTTTCACACGTGTCTTGTGTTAACGGGAGTATCTAGCAAAGAAGATGTTGAACAAACAAATATTTACCCCGACTATATTGTTGAAAATTTACAATCATTATTTAATAGGGTGTCTATCCTTGGTGCCTGACCAAACGGTGTCCAAAACTGTGACTATATAACGTTAACTGGATCAAAAGAAAAACCATAAAAACTTTTTTTAAGGAGGCTGAAAGAGTGAGGAGCATAAAGTCTTATAAATTGGTAATCTATGCTTTTACGCTTGTTCTGGTAATGGGAAATGTTTTGTTTTTTCATACTTCCAAATCAAAAGCAACAGAGAACACTTCTATTCCCAATTTACTTATCACCGAGGTAGTACCAGATACGGATAACTATGCTGGTTATGATGCATTTGAGTATGTAGAAATTTATAATAATAGTGATAAAGAGATAGATTTAAAGGGATATCATATTCAATCGGGGAGCTGGAATGTAGAAATTAAACATTCCACTAAAATTGCCCCGTGGGATACGATTCTATTTTGGACTAGAAGACAAGAAATTCAGCCCATTACTTTAGAAGCCTTCAATCATAATTACTTTGCTTCCTACAAAAGTAAATATTTAGATGAAGAGAAATTACAGGTATTAGACAATATAGGAGGGATGGTAAATACAAAAGTACAGACAGTTTCAGTCATTGATCCAAATGGAAAAGAAGTTGTTCGAGCAACTTATACAGGTGATGATGTTTACTTGAATAAATCAATTACATTTACCTATCCAAAAGATGGAAGCATATTGATGAAAACCTTATCTGGCAATCAAAATCCAACTTCAGGATGGATAGTACCTAACCAGGCTCCGCCAAGACCCAAACTGGATGAAGATGCTCCGCAAATCCCAGCAAATATAAAAGCTAAGGTAGGAAACGGAGAAGCGTCTCTAACCTGGGATCCAAATCCAGAGTCCGACATCTACCGTTATAATGTCTATAAAAATGGAGTTTTAGAGTTCTCAATCTCCCCATCCAAACATGAATTTACTTTATACTCTCTTATAGGTAATCAAGATTATACTTTGCAAATGACAGCTGAGGATCTATCAGGGAATGAATCTTCAAAATCAGTTCCATTAACTGTGACTCCAGCTCATCAAAAGATTACACAGGAGGAAAGATCCTCTAACGTTAAAGACCCTAAATATCAAGAGCTATGGAATATCAGTCAGGACGGGCCAGTTATCCCTGGATTAGTTCAAGATCTTGTGCCGCAGGGATTAGGTTATTATAAGAAAAAGGATTGGTTACTCTCCATTAATTATTTAGAGGACGGAAGGCCAGGAACGTTATGTGTAATTGATGCAACGACTGAGAAATTAATTAAATCAATTTTGTTGTATAACCAAGATGGTACTCCGTATACAGGTCATGCGGGAGGAGTCGCGGTCAGTAAGGATCATGTTTGGATTGCATCTGAAACATCATTATTCACTTTAAATATAAATGATATAGTAACCGCTCAAAATAATGATGAGATCAAATTCACGAACCAAATTCCAGTTCCTATAGATGCCGCTTATGATGTATATGACGATGATAATGGCATCCTTTGGGTTGGGGAGTTTTATGAACCAAATAGTTACCCAACAGATCCATCACACCATTTGCTTAACCGTGCTGGAGAAATGCAATATGCATGGATGGTTGGATATAAGCTTAAGAGTAGTACGGATATGCTTTCAAGTGAACAATGGAATAAAGGGTCAAGTCAACCCGCAACTCCTGATTATGTATTATCGACGATTGGGAAGGTTCAAGGTGCGGTTGTTCAAAAGAAAGGAATTTCTTTAGTCACTTCTTACGGCAGAGCGAATGACAGCGTTTTGTATCGATATGAAGCTCCTCTAAAAGAGAAGCCCCATGCATATATTATGATTGGTGGGAAAAATGTACCCCTTTGGTTCCTTGATGGTCAAACAGCAAAACCAAGAGAAAGTATAGTAGCCATTCCAATGTATGAAGGAGCGGTATTAGTCAAAAAGGAACTTTATGTAAACTTTGAATCTGGAGCAAACAAGTATCGTTACACTGGCACATATCCAAGGGATCGCATGCTAAAAATAGATATGAAGATATTAATGAAAGATGATAAGGAGATTGAAAAGGAAGAGCGAAAAAGCAAATAGCTATGATGCTGAAAGGAAACGGTTGAATGTTTCGTTATCCTTCCTTATTATTCTATACGTAGCGTAAAATAAGAGATGCCATAGTCATTAAAAACATGATTTATGTTTTTTGACTATGGCTTTTATTGTTTTTTCTTTCTTTTAGAGTACTCAGTAAATGAGCGAAGATATTTGATGTGTTTTAAGCAACTAAATTCATAGGTACCATAGCAGCTTATTTTAAAAACCGCCGATATGCTCCAAATGTTGTTCCCATCTTTTAACTTGTTCTTTCAAACAGTTCTCCCTTTTGATGATCCAATTTCCGATAAACAAGTGCAAGCAGCATCGATGGAATGGTGCAAACAATCATTCCGATAAAGGCGTATCTTGGCTCGATTTCATATAAATAACCGCCGAAAATCGTAAAGATCGCTGTGCTCCAGCTAAGTGCCAGTGCTGAATACATACCTTGTGCATTTGGAATCTGTGAATGTGGAATATTTTTGATCAAGAATTTCATAAAAGCATAATGCCCCATCGCAAATGAGCAGGCATGCAATGTTTGCGAGATACAGAAAACAATAACATTTGGAAAGGTAAATACTAGTATCCAACGCACAGTTGAACCAAGCGCCGCAAGTGTTAGTAAGGAACCAACTGAAAATCGACGAAAGCTCCGGTCTGCAATGAAAAAGAAAATGATTTCTGAGATCACGGCAATGTTAATAATCACACCAATTAAATATTTAGGTGCATGGATTTCTTGTAAAAAAATGTAGCCATAGTTGTAATAAGAGGCGTGTGCCGCTTGCAGTAAAATCACAATAACGAGCACCACACCGAAGTGTTTAACCCGAAATAATTGCAGCATGCCGACTTTTTTTGTTTGATTTACTGGCGGCTTTTCATTTAGAACAACGGGTGCACGCATAAAATTAAGACATACGAGTACAAGCGTGCCGAGCAGCAGCGCCCATAAAATCACGTCATCCCCAAGTGCCCCTGTAAAAACAGTTAAAATCACGCCAGAAATAACAAAGCCAATGGATCCCCAAGAGCGGCTCTTCCCATAATGTTTTAATTGCTTATTTTGCGCAAGGATGCCAGCTGCGCTATCCAATGCAGGCATCAATGCTGGATAAAATAAATGCAAAAGTAATGTTGCCACCAGCAAGCTAGCAAAAGAATTTGCAGGAATATAACATACAATGGCGATTAGCGTACCGATTGCCATCCCATTTATTAAGGCTTTACTACTAAATTTCCTCGATAAATAAGGAAATATTAATAATGTAGAAATGCCTCGTGCAACCAACCCTAAACTCATAATCAAACTAGCTTGTGAAACCGAAATATCTTTTGTATGAATCATCCAGCCTGTCCAAAAAGGTAGAAAAATCCCCCATGTAATAAAGAAACTAAAAAACTGTCTGCTCATCCAGCGTTGTGAATTCATTCTAATTCCCCCCGATGTTTGCATAATATCATGGAGATACGTACAATAATATGAGATATCTCATATTTTGGGGCGGATTATGGAAATTTATAAAGGTGAGAAAAGACAGCGTTATTTGGAGGAATATTCAATTGGGCATTTATTTTCTTTTCCGATTGAAGAGTTTATAGAAGTACATAAATATAAACGTGATGAATGGATCATTCAAGAAGGCATGCGACCGGATTATTTGTTTTATGTCATTGAAGGAAAAGCAAAAGTTTATGTAACGCATCAAAATGGGAAAGTTTCCTTATTGAGTTTTATCAAGGCGAAGGATTTTATTGGGGAAATGGAATTATTAAATCGGATTTACTATACAAAGGGGATTCAAACTACCACCGAGACCATTTGTTTTGCCATTCCTTTACACTCATGTCGCACAAAAATGCTGGAAGATGCGACATTTCTACGCGAACTAGCCATGTTTTTAAGTGCAAAATCAACAAAAATGGCTGCAAAGTATGCGCAAAGTAGTTCTTTCCCACTTGAAAACCGGCTTGCGGACTTTATTTTACAAACAGCTGATGGAGAGACCTATAAGGAGAAGCACGTAACTGTTTGTGATTTTTTAGGCGTCTCCTATCGGCATTTATTGTATGTGCTTACGCAATTTTGCGAAAAAGGATATTTGCAAAAGGAAGGTCGTCACTATCGCATTCTACAGCAAAACACCCTATATGAGCTTGCCGGAATGTTGTTGAATGAATAACTAAAGATTCAAGATTTGTCTTTATTTGAAAAAATGGTTGCTGCCTAATTGTGTCCGATTACATTTGGTAAAAGGGGGATTTTTATGACGATAGTAAACAAATTAGCATCACAGCTTAATCGTAAGGATGAAGAGCCGAATATTGAACTTGCACATGAATTAGTTGATAAAAATAATCATGAAGGTATTAAAGAAGTAATTCAGAATTTATCTAATAAAGATAAAAAGATTCAACAGGATTGTATAAAAGTAGCGTATGAAATTGGAGAAATAAAACCAGAACTCATAAGTGACTATGCTTTGGTTTTCATAGACCTTCTAAAAAGTCGTAATAATCGCTTAGTTTGGGGAGCGATGACTACTTTATCTACCATAGCACGAGTGTCATCTGAGATTATTATGAAACATATTGAAACTTTATTTTCTGCAATGAAAACTGGCTCGGTGATCACTGTTGATAAAGGAGTTTTAACACTAGGAAAGCTTGCAGTAGTAAACAAGCAAAACAATGAGCGAATTTTTCCGTTCTTACTCACTCATTTGGAGACTTGTAGACCAAAGGAAATCCCGCAACATTCTGAAAGTACGATCCCTGCTGTAACGAGCGACAATAAAGAGGCATTTTTAACCGTACTAAAAAAGAGAGAAAACGAACTTACTGTATCTCAATTAAAAAGAGTTAAAAAAATTTATAAAGTCTTTGAAGTTTAATCCGAATGGTTTGGAGGCTATACCAGATTAAATCATAGTAAAGTAAAAAAAGAATTTCTACCTATTTTGAAAAGAATATAAAAGAGCCTGAATCCTTTAGATTCAGGCCGAAAACTATACGATATATGTAACTTTTCCTGCCGTACCAAGACCAAGTCCTCAGTTTTTTTGAAACTGTAAAAGGGTGTCGCTAATATATCCTTTCCGAAAGTCACAATTCTAAAAAAACGCCCTCTCGATATACCAGACCATCCCAAAAAGGGTAATTGCCGCTGAAATAGCAGGAATCGGCCATTTGATTCGGCGGAGTAATTGAATAACAGGATACATAAACAATACGATAATCACTTGACCTATTTCGATACCTAAATTAAATGTCAATAGCGAAGATGCAAACTGTACCCCGTCCATCCTCATTTCTGATAATATGTCGGCAAAACCAAATCCGTGAATTAAACCGAATCCGAAGGCTAACCAGGTATTGTGTTTCGTGTTCAGTTTTAACAGATTATTTATGGCGACATAGGCGATGCTAAGCGCAATGGCAGACTCGACAAATCTTCCAGGTAACGTCACAATATGCAAACTTGTTAAAATCAAAGTCGTTGTATGGGCTGCTGTAAATGCTGTAACAACCTTCAAAATCTGTTTAATTGAGGTAGCTCCTATAAGTAGGGCTATTATGAACAAAATATGGTCATAACCGGTAAACAGATGTTCCATTCCAAGCCATAAGAATTGTTTGACAGTATGGGCAAAACTTAATTCGCCCAGTTGGACTTCTCGAGAATCATAGGTCAACACAGGATTTTGTTTCTTTCCGCCGAGGTCTAACGTGACATAATTAGTATGCCATTGGTCTAAATCATCAAAAAACGGGTTATAGGATAATATGAATTGCTCAGGCTCTTGTTTTACTGGGTACTCCAGTACTGCTTTTGCATAAAGCTTGTTGTTCACTTCTGTTGCTTGAAGCGAGGTCAAGTTGCCTTCCAACGGTAATCCGTCGACATGGAGTTTGATTTTGGAAAGTAGATAGGATCCCACTTCTGTTTTGGAATTCCGCAGAAATTGGTTAATCACGTCTGGTGCATGATTGCTGATTTCCGGATCAGTCGGGGTTATGATAATCCTTAATTGGTCCATATTTATCCTCAGCACATATTTGATAACCCCATCCTTTTCCGAAATGTCTGAATAAGCCTCGCTGTCCATGCTATGGGCGTACGTAACAGGGGCAATGAAGCCGAATATCGCAAACAAGGCAACGATCAACATGACCCATTTTTTAACCATCTTCGTTTCCTCCTGTTTTATTAATCCCGGAAAGTAAATCTATATCTGAGTCTGATTACAGACAGGGATTTCACCGTTATTTGTTTAAAAAGGAATACAATCAAATAAAGATCCCACTGTCCACAAAAGCCAGTGGGATGAAAGCTTACTTGTGATTAAGCACAGGCATTCCTTTATTGTGCAGTCAAGGATAAGACGAGTTCTTCTGCAGCATCTGCCAAGACATCTTTGGCAGATTGGGTCACGTTCTTCTGCATGGCTTCGTTATTCAAATGCTTTAGGAAATCTTGTACAAATTTGACTGCTTGTGTTTTGGAGCCCTTATCAAATTGATGTTGTGCTTGTTTCAGGGAGTTAATCAACTGACTGGAAAGTCCTGATTTCAAATCTCTTTTTGAGATATACTCTTCAACCAATCCCTGAAGCATTGGAAGGCTGGTTTTTACCATTGACCACGTGTCTACTCTTTCCATGGTATCCGTTCTATAGGTATCAACCGAAACACTATATGGATTTACATTGATGGTAGAGAAGGTTGGGACTTTAAGCTGGGTTCTAACCTCGGAATATACTTCCGGAGTCACCATTAATTCATAATACTTACTGCCACTTGCAGAGTTTGCGGTGATATACATTGATCCTGTTGGGTTAACGACCCTTCCCTTGCTGTCGATCAGCTGATTTTTTTGTGGGATATCCCCTTTCATCACATAAGTTCTGACATAAGAATGGTCATGACCCATGAAGATGACGTCGACATTCAGCTCATCAAACGTTGGAAAAAGAGCGGCTCTTAAGTTTGTAATCAAGGACTCGGTAGAGTGAGGTCCAGCTCCATAAATGTCATGGTGGAATGTGACGAATTTCCATTTCGCGTTTGGAAATTTGGCTGCTGTTTCTTTCATGAATTGGACGTGTGAGGCTCCGTCCGTATTGTTCGTGTTTAAAACCATGAACAGAGATTCGCCATAGGTATAATAATAGTCACCACTGGCATTGGTTACGCCGTATTTTGTTGACTCATTAGGCTGATTGAAATGATATTTGTAATTCACACTGGTGTCGTGATTTCCGACAACCGTTGCTATAGGCAAACTTCTGAGTACATCTGGACTTAGAAAAGCGTCATACTCTGCTTCGCTTGTTGCTGTATTCACCTGATCGCCTGCCGACATAATATAGCTAAAGTTTGGGAACTTGGCCACTGCTTTATTAAGCGTGTTTGTCCAACCAGCCTGATCTTTCGACACGCTGCCAGAAGCACCGATTTGTGGGTCGCCAACAAACATAAGGCTGTATTGATCAGATCGTTGTGTTGCATAGTTGTAAACAGAGCTCCAACTCTCGTTTGTGCCGTCTCCTACCCGATACACATATTGAGTAGAAGGTTCAAGATCGGTAACCGTAACTTTGTTGGAATAATAGACATTTGCTCCGACTGTCGCAGCTTGTGAAGCCGTTCCTGCAAAGGTCTTAGCTTTATCAACAGGGAATACATTGCCTGTCATATCTGATTTCTTTGCAATTTGGACTATTGCTTTTTCTGGATTAGCTGATGAATACCACGTAAAACGCAGTTCACTCTCATTACTGCCGGGATTGAGTGCGATGTCTTTAGAAGCATACTTAAGTTCTTCTGCATGGGCCATGACCATTGGATTTTCATTGCTTGTACCTGTGAAACTTGTTGTTAGCAAGGGTATTACCAGGAGTGCAGACGCAGCTGCTAGGCTAATTTTCGTAGACCTTTTTAGATTTAATACATTAAACATACGAATAATCCCTCCTAAATTTTGCTTCTCTCACCCGCGCGCTTGGTAGTGTGAGAGTACAGTTAAATCTTAAGAAATAAATGTTAATGGAATATTTGACTTGAGTTAATTTTCTGTAAACAACTATTTTCTAAATAAAAATATATTTTTTTACATAAAGTAAAGATTATGTTTACGCTGCGTTAACAATCATCTAGTAGGTTAATAGAATGGTAGAATATTCATTTCGAAAAATGGCATGGAGGTCTCTTATGTTTACATCCAAGAAAGTAAGAACAGCTCTTTTCACAGCTGTGGTGTTGCTTATCTGTTTATTGATGTATTTTTTTTATCAGAGTCCTGAAAAAGCATATAATGAGCAGGGCGGGACTTCTTATGCAAGTTATGAAAAAGCAAAAGTATTGAGGGTCATCAGCGAAGACTTAGCGAAGGATCCTGCAGACGGCGGATTGTATCATGGGACTCAGCAGCTGGAGGTCAAAATTCTTTCTGGGGAACATCGAGGGGAGATCCACACCATTACAAACTATTTAAGTCCCTACATAAACGTTCTTACAAAAAAAGGACAGACCATTGTGGTGAACGTAGACTCGGCCGATCACCAAAATTATTTCGTAACGGTATACAGCCAATACCGGGCCCCCCTCCTGGCTTTCATGATTTTACTGTTTTTTGGCGTTCTTTGGGCAATCGGCGGGAAAAAAGGGTTGAAATCGGTGCTCGGTATTCTTTTTACTTTTGCCAGTATTTTTTATTTATTTATTCCGATGCTATATAGGGGGTATTCTCCGATATTAGCTTCAGTAGTGGTAGGGGTCCTGACAACCTGTATCACGTTGCTTTTATTGAACGGTTGGAGCTCGAAATCTATTGCAGCCATACTTGGGACAACAGTTGGCGTGGTTATAACCGGAGCTATTGCCTACATTTTAGGCGAATTATTACAAATTTCAGGGTTTAATACGAAAGAAGTGGAAGTATTACTTATTGTTGCCCAGCAAACAGGTATGCAGCTTAAAGGGCTACTGTTTGCAGGAATCATGCTTGCTACTCTTGGTGCCATCATTGATGTAGGTATTTCCATCGCATCTTCCGTTTATGAGGTCTATATGGCCAACCCTACTCTTAGCAAGAAGGAACTTTTTCTTTCCGGTATCAATGTTGGCCGCGATATGATGGGAACAATGGCCAATACCCTGATTCTTGCCTTTACTGGCACTACTCTCTCTTCTCTGATGATTTTGTATGCGATGAAAGTACATTTTACCCAATTGACCAACATGAATATGGTGACCATTGAAGTGATTCAAGGGATTACCGGATGCTTTGGGGTGGTTCTGACTGTACCAATCGTTGCTTTTATATCATCTAGAATGATGCCCCGTTTTGAAAAAGTAATAAACAATAAAGTTGAAAGAAATTTAAACTTAAATGAAAGAGAAGATAATAAAATAATTAAAAATATGTTGTAGACTATACTAAATAGTAAGAGGCAAAATTGATGTTTTTTACGATGGGGATAAATAACTATGAACTAGTCACCTAACATTGTTAGGTGTTTTTTTTGATGTGAAATAAAAATTTTAAATAATATATTCAATTTTCTGTTTATGTTAAACTTATCCATATCAAATAGGGAAGTGAGTGAATTATATGACAGTCAGCTCAAAAGAAAATTCAACTAAATTCGAGGTGCTGAAGCGGTAATCTAGTGTTATTGCCCTTCAGTAAAATTACAATATTCGGAGGGTAAATATTTATGTCTTTTAGTAATTATGGAGAGCTTTGTACTGAGGTTTATGATCTCACCAAAAAAATAGGACAGTCATTCAGTGGGGATATAGAGTTTTATCAAGAAAAGCTGAAAAATTGTAAAGGACCTATTCTTGAGGCAATGGTTGGTTCTGGTCGTGTAATCATACCTCTTTTAGAAGCTGGTCTTAATGTAGATGGAGTTGACTACTCAGCTGAAATGTTAGCTTCCTGTCATCAACACTGCGAAGAACGTGGGTTAACACCTAATTTATTTCAATCAGATTTAAAGGAGCTTTCTCTACCTAATAAATACGAAGCAATTATTATTCCTGCTGGCTCTTTTTTATTAATTGAAAACCGAGATGAATCCATTGAAGTTTTAAAGAGATTGTATGAGCATTTGGAAATAGGAGGTAGACTAATTCTTGATATTTTTCTACCCGATAAAAATTTTAATGTAGCTACTGATTGTGAGATATCAACATTTACTTTTCCTAATGATGATATCATTACAATGGAAAGTAAACTTGTTGAAGCGGATTTATTCAATCAGTATAAAGTTTCATATTTAAAGTATGAAAAATGGCGTAAAGGAAAAATAATTCAATCGGAGTTACAACGTTTTGCCTTACGTTGGTATGGTGTTGAAGAATTTAAATTGGTGTTACAAAGTATAGGATTTTCCGAAGTTGTAGTAACTGCCGATTTTGATGATAAAAAACAACCTACAAATAGTAATCAGCAATTTGTGTATGAGGCGTACAAAAAATAAATCTTAAATAACAAAGCTAGTGATTGATCGGAGCTTTGTTATAAGTAAAATATCGAAAGCAATATTTTAAAGCGTTCTGCACTAACACAGCCTTAGGATGAAGTGAACCTAAAATGTAAGGAAAAATATGTTAAGCAGCGATTAAGGATTGAATTCTGTATTGTACAGGATTCAATCCTTTTAGTTTTGCTTTGATTCGTGTATAAAATGCTTATACTCTCAAATTCTATTAATAAACTAATCTAGATTTTATTAATCAACTTCCAACAACCCATTTTTAAATTGCTTTGGAGTTACTCCTCCATACTTTTTAAAAATCTTAGTAAAATGGCTTTGGTCATGAAAGTTCAAAAGGGTTGATATTTCCGTCAAGCTATGGGATGTGTAGGTGATTAAGTTTTTGGCCTCATCCACCTTGGCACGTTGGATATATTCACTTATAGACATGTCTACTTCTTTTTTAAACAGTGTTGATAAGTAACTAGGATTCATGGCCGCTATTTCCGCTAACTGAGGTAGAGTAATGTCCTCGTAAAGATGGGTAAAGATATAATTTTGGCAGGCATAGATGGGTTTGGAATACTTATTCTTGTTACTTTGTTCCACTCGTTCTGTAAACTCCAAGACAGCATTTTCCAATAACCGCATGACTGAATTACTGTCATTCAACTCTTCAAGATTCTGGATAAAAAAGTCACTAAGTGTATAGGCGATTTCTGGGTAAAGTCCTCCGCTCACAGCTGCTCTCGTTGCAAGTGTAATCCCTGAAATCGCTAAGTTTTTTTGACTTCGTAAGTGACTCCTTTTAGATAATATCCCGGGCTCACCTGTTTCAGGTAATGCCCTCAACATATTGAGGACTTCAGTCTTTTTCCCAGCCTGAATAGAGTCAAAGAGTTTTTTCTCAGCAACAAAGTCATGATGAACCTTAGTATTTTTGCGTTGCTCAGAAATCTGGATCTCTGGAGCTTCAATATTAATTTTCTCTTTTTCTAAATGGTGATTATTCAGCAAGATTTCCTCCATGTCCAATTGCTCTTGAAATAGCATGTAATACAAAGCCATGCTCATATTAATAAAATTTAAATTAGTGATAACGGGGAGAGACTGATAATACTCAATCAGCTGCTCCTTGTTTTGGTTTAGTTGTAAATCATGGATGAGACCATTAATGGTTTCATCTGGAAGTCTGGAATAAAGGACAGGTCCAACACAGATGATTCCATTCAATTCGCTTTTTGAGAAGAGCTGAATAGAAAAAAAGTTTTCAAGATTAGTAGTGGATTGAAAAACTGGAAATGGGTAATAATCATCCTTTAACATCAACTGCTCCAAAAAATCCATTCTTGAAGGAAACAGCGGATTCTGTAGGAGGTTTTCTGAGAAATCCAATACTAGGTTCCCTTTATCATCTATAACATACATGGGTATTTTATTGGTAGTAAATAAAAGATTACAAATATAATTTAACTCTTCTTTCTTTAAGAAATTCATCTATGTGAACCCCCACTAACAAAATTGAAGCATTTTTTATAATATTCGTTAAACTAATACTATTTTTCTAAAAAATATACCATAACTGTGTAAAAAGAAAAACTATAATGAAAGACAAGTAAGCGTTTTCTATTGATTTTTACAAGGAGGAATATTATGGGAAGAGACTTAAAGAAAATCATTGCGGAAATGACCTTAGAGGAAAAAGCAAGTCTATGTTCAGGACTTGATTTTTGGCATACAAAAGGGATTGAACGATTAGGAATTCCTTCGATTATGGTAACCGATGGTCCGCATGGACTCCGGAAACAGCCGGAGGATGCTGATCATTTAGGTCTTAACAACAGTGTTCCCGCTACATGCTTTCCATCTGCAGTAGGATTAGCAAGTTCATGGAATAGAGAATTAATTAAAAAAGTTGGGGTTGCATTAGGTGAGGAATGTCAGGCTGAAGATGTAGCCGTCCTCCTTGGTCCAGGTGCTAATATTAAGCGCTCCCCGCTGTGTGGAAGAAACTTTGAATATTTTTCTGAGGATCCTTATTTATCCTCACAAATGGCTGCCAAGCATATTAATGGTGTGCAAAGCCAAGGTGTTGGAACCTCGTTGAAACATTTTGCAGCCAATAACCAGGAGCACCGAAGAATGTCGGTTGATGCTGTCGTGGACGAAAGAACATTAAGAGAAATATATCTGGCCAGTTTTGAAGACGCTGTTAAAGAGGCTCAACCATGGACCGTGATGTGTTCCTATAACAAAGTGAATGGCGAATATGCTTCTGAAAATAATTATTTATTAAATGAAATTTTAAAAGACGAATGGGGCTTTGAAGGCTTTGTTGTTTCCGATTGGGGAGCAGTCAATGAAAGAGTAGCAGGCTTAGAAAACGGATTGGACTTGGAAATGCCTGCAAGCTTCGGGGTTGGCGAAAAGAAAATTATTGATGCGGTTCAAAATGGTCAATTAGCTGAAGAGAAACTAGACCGTGCTGTAGAACGTCTCCTGAATATTATTTTTAAAGCTGTAGACAACAAGAAAGAATATGCATTCTATGATAAAGACGCACACCATCAGCTTGCAAGAGCAGTTGCACGCGAAAGCATGGTTCTATTAAAAAATGAAGATCACATTCTTCCATTGAAAAAGTCCGGAACCGTAGCAGTAATTGGTGGTTTCGCCCAAACACCACGCTATCAAGGTGGAGGAAGCTCACACATCGTTCCAACTAAACTTGAAAATATTCTAGAAGAAATTAAATCGGTGTCAAGCACGGACACAAATGTACTTTATGCACAAGGCTATAACCTTAATAACGATGAGGTGGAGGAAGCCTTAATTAAGGAAGCAACAGAAGCGGCAGTAGCAGCGGATACGGTTGTTCTTTTTGTTGGCCTTCCAGACCGTTATGAATCAGAAGGCTATGATCGTGAACATTTAAGGATGCCGGAAAACCATATAAAGTTGATTGAGGCGGTTGCTGAAGTAAACCCTAATATTGTGGTTGTGTTAAGTAACGGTGCCCCGATCGAAATGCCATGGCTTGATAAGGTCAAAGCTGTGCTGGAAGGCTATCTTGGCGGACAGGCACTTGGCGGAGCGATTGCTGATTTATTATTTGGCGATGCGAATCCAAGCGGTAAATTAGCGGAGACCTTCCCGAAAGTAATAAGCGATAATCCTTCCTTCTTAAACTTCCCTGGTGAAGGGGACAAAGTGGAATATAAAGAAGGCATTTTCGTCGGTTATCGTTACTACGATAAAAAGAATATTGATCCATTATTCCCATTTGGTTATGGATTAAGCTATACAAGCTTTGAATATAGTAATCTTATTGTAGATAAGAAAGAGATTAAAGACACTGACTCGTTAAATGTTACTGTCAGCGTAAAAAATATTGGAAATGTAACAGGGAAAGAAATTGTCCAGCTGTATGTACAAGATGTAGCTAGTAGTGTAGTCCGTCCGGAGAAAGAATTAAAAGGCTTTGAAAAAGTAGAATTGCAGCCGGGTGAGGAAAGAACTGTTACCTTTACATTAAATAAGCGGTCATTTGCTTACTATAACGTCGAATTGAAAGATTGGTATGTTGAAACGGGTGAATTTAACATTCTCGTTGGTAAATCTTCAAGAGACATTGTTCTATCAGAGGGTATCCATGTTCAGTCAACTGTATCGGTGCCAAAATCGGTTCACCGTAATACAACAGTTGGCGATCTGCTATCAAATCCGATTTTAGCGCCAATTGCGAAGGAGCTGTTAGCTAAGGCTAATGAGAGCAATCCTCTGAATATGGAAGATATGGACCCTGATGCAGCTGAAATGATGGCAGCGATGATGAAGCATATGCCGCTTCGTGCCCTTGTTAACTTCAGCCAAGGGGCGTTTACAGAGGAAATGCTAAGTGAATTGATTGCACACATGAATGGACAACTAGTAACAAACTAAACATTGGAAATCCTCTCGTGGCCTGACTAGGGATCGTGAGAGGATGTTTTTCAAAAAGACAAGAAATCTAGTAAGTTGGAATATTTTTCATACATTTTAATGTAAGCGTTCACATTCGCTGTAAGGGGGAAATGATATGGCTGAATTAACATTGAACGGTCAAGTGAAAACACCATTTGGCAGATTGACTTTTGGGATTATGTTTGGTTATGCCTGTATGATGGTGGGACTTATGACACCTGCCTCCATGTTGTTAACGTTTAAGGTAATGGAAATTGATCCAAATGGTTACACGTCTACTTACGGCTTAGTTGCTGGTGTGGGAGCCTTCTTCGCATTAATTGGGAATCCAATAGGCGGTGCAGTTAGTGATCGGACTAATATTGCATTTGGCCGTCGGCGTACTTGGATTTTATTAGGACCTTTATTCGGATGTGCAGCATTATTATGGATTGGAACGGCCACTCAGGTTTGGCAGGTTATGGTAGGATGGTGTGTTGCGCAATTATTTTTTAATTTTGGAATGGCCGCTTATACAGCATTAGTTCCTGACCAGGTAAAAGAAGATAAGCGCGGAACGATTTCCGGATTAATGGGCTTGGCGATCCCTATTGGAATTGCGCTCGGTATGGTGTTAATGATGAGTATGCCTCATGCGTCTACTTTTACGAAATGGCTGCTTATCTCAATTATTGGTATTGCTGGACCAATCATTAGTTTATTTATCATCCGTGATGGCAAAGTGGAAATTGAAAAATCTATGGGGACAAAAGAATCACTGGGAGAAAAACTAAGCAAAGTATACCCGAATCCGCGTAAATTTCCTGATTTCTCATGGGCGATTGTTTCAAAATTCCTATTGATGATGGGCTATAGCAGCAGCCTTTATCTAACTGTCATGCTTGTGAACCGTTTAGGTTTTACAGAAAGTCAAGCTACAACAAGTATTGGAACGATGAATTTAATAGGGTTAGTGGCTGTGGCACTTACTAGCATTTTAGGCGGAATTCTTTCTGACAAATATAAAAAACAAAAACCATTTTTATATGGGTCTGCATTTATCATTTTAGTTGGTTTATTAATTTTTAGCTTTGTTCCAAATTTCACAGCAATTCTCATCGCTTCTGTCCTCATGGGATTGGGCTTAGGATGCTTCACTTCGGTTGACATGGCATTAGTGACTCGCATTTTACCTAACAAAGAAGATGCAGCAAAGGACTTTGGTTTAATGAACGTAGCGAATGCATTGCCGCAATCCATCGTGCCTGCAATTGCCCCACTATTATTGGGCATTGGCGGCTGGACATTTTTCTATCTCTTCCTATCTATTCTTGTCATTTTAGGAATGTTAGCACTTAAACCACTGCCTGAAGTCGGAGAACATAAGGATGATGTATTTGCGGTCCTTCCGGAAGCAAAATAAGATGCCATGTGTACTGGATACGGAATATCTTCTTACCTAGTTATTTTTAAAGGCACTTCTTTAAAAGATTGTTGTTTTTGAAATAAGTTTTAAAACGTTGATTGGAACGGAAGGTGCGAGACTCCTGCGGGCTCACCGCCCGCCCCGCGGAAAGCGAGCATCCTGGAGTGGAAATCAGCCACTCCTTGTTCAAGAGCAACAAAGTTTACGAAAACAGCCTTTTTAAAAAATAAAATAGATTTTGAATGAAAGGGGAAATGAAAATGGAAAAAGGAATTTTCAACTCTGCAGCTAAGATTCAATATGTAAAAAACGCCGGCGGTCCGACTCTTGGCTATTCGGAATCCTCAGGAGTAAAGATTTTCGAGAAGGATGGGTTCTTTTTTAAAGATTTAAATAAAGATGGAAAAATCGATAAATACGAGGACTGGAGGTTATCACCTGAGGAACGGGCAAAGGATCTTGCCTCCAAGATGACGATTGAACAAATTGCCGGTCTTATGTTATACAGCGGGCATCAATCTATCCCTGCCGACAGTAATGCTTGGTTTGCAGGTACTTATAATGGCAAGTCATATGAAGAAAGCAAAGCAAACCCTTGGGACTTAACAGATGAACAAATTGAATTTCTAACCAATGATCATTTAAGACATGTTCTTATGACAACCGTTGAGAGCCCGGAAATAGCCGCCCGCTGGAATAATGAAGTTCAGGCATTAGTAGAAGGCTTGGGTCTAGGCATCCCAGCTAACAATAGTTCTGATCCACGACATGGTTCTGATTCAAGTTCTGAATTTAATTCCGGAGCAGGCGGCAGCATCTCGATGTGGCCGGAATCTTTGGGTCTTGCTGCAACTTTTGATCCAAAAATTGTAGAAAAATTTGGTGAGATTGCCTCAAAAGAATACCGTGCTTTAGGAATTGCAACGGCTCTTTCTCCTCAAATAGATATTGCAACAGATCCCCGCTGGTTCTGTTTTAATGGGACCTTTGGTGAAGACCCGCAGCTTTCGACAGATATGGCCCGTGCTTATATAGATGGTTTTCAAACTTCAGAGGGTGACAGGGAAATTACCGATGGCTGGGGCTATGACAGTGTCAATGCCATGGTCAAACATTGGCCGGGTGGCGGATCAGGTGAAGCGGGAAGAGATGCACACTATGGCAGCGGGAAATATGCTATCTATCCCGGAAACAATTTTGAAGAGCATGTGAAGCCATTCGTGGAAGGTGCGTTTAAACTATCCGGTAAAACCGAAAAGGCTTCAGCGGTAATGCCTTATTACACCGTATCTTTTAATCAAGATCCGGTCAACGGAGAAAATGTCGGAAATTCCTATAACCAATATTTGATTAATGACTTGCTTCGTAATAAAAACAGGTATGATGGGGTTGTTTGTACCGATTGGAATATCACGTATGATGAATCACCAGATCCCGCTACACTAATAGGAGGGAAGCCATGGGGGGTGGAACAGCTTACAGTTGCGGAACGCCATTATAAGCTGTTGATGGCAGGTGTGGACCAATTCGGCGGCAATAATGAGGCGGGGCCTATCATTGATGCTTATCAAATGGGGGTTGCCGAGCACGGTGAAGCGTTTATGCGCCAGCGTTTTGAGGAATCTGCTGTCCGTCTGTTAAAAAATATTTTCCGGCTGGGGCTATTTGAAAATCCATATCTAGCGGTGGAAGAAAGTGCACAGATTGTTGGAAATCCTGACTTTATGAAAGATGGATATGAAGCACAGTTGAAGTCTGTTGTTATGTTGAAAAATAGGAATCAGGTATTGCCACTAGCAAAAGGCTGTAAGGTGTATATTCCAAAAAGATATACCGGACCAAGAAAAGACTGGTTTGGCAGACTTATTCCGGAATCGCTTGAATTTCCAGTGAATCTCGATATTGCGAATAAATATTTTACAGTAACAGACAATCCGGAAGAAGCCGATATCGGGCTTGTGTTCATTCGTACGCCTATGTCTGGTATGGGATATAGCCATGCTGATGCAGAGGCTGGCGGCAACGGATATGTGCCGATCAGTCTGCAATACAAACCATATACTGCAGGGCATGCGCGTGAAGTGAGTTTTGCTGGTGATTCCCGACCGGGAGATGTTTCGAACCGCTCGTATAAAGGCAAAACTGTAACTCCGGATAACACAACTGATTTAGATATGATTTTAGAAACAAAAAAGAAGATGGAAGGAAAGCCGGTCATTGTTTCCCTATTCATGTCCAATCCAACAATTGTTGAGGAATTTGAAAAAGAAGTGGATGCCGTTGTAGCTAATTTTGGCGTACAGGATCAGGCTATCTTTGAAATACTAACTGGGGAAGTGGAGCCTTCAGGTCTTCTTCCATTTCAAATGCCGGCTAACATGAAAACTGTCGAAAAGCAATTTGAAGATGTCCCACATGATATGGAATGCCATGTTGATAGTGAAAAACACGTCTATGACTTTGCTTTTGGTCTTAGCTGGAGCGGTGTTATTCGTGATGAGCGGACGGAGAAGTACCGGAATATGGTCAAAAATTAAATTTACTTAACAAGGAAGTTGAAATATTTTTTGAGGATATTTTAATAGTTAAATGCCCTGAAGCTTATAAAAGGCTCAGGGCATAGTAATTCTAAATTAATTGAGTAATAATATTATGGTGAATTTTCTCATAAGTAAATAAGTTTTATTTTACCAATAAGTCTTTACTGGAATTAAAAGGTACAAAATCCATCCCTCATTGTAAGCCTACATTGTTAAATCTATCACTACCCCTTGTTCCTCTATATATTGCATCACGGGGACATTGTACCATTTATTGTTAAAATTATCGTTATGACCGAAACAGCCCCATAAAGCAATACCATTCCCCATCCGAAGGTCCGTTTCCACGGGGAGTTAGCGTATTTCCCCATAAGCTTTCGATTGTTGGTAAGCAGAACTAAAAAGATTAAATCTGGAACAAACAACATAATCGCAAAAATTTGAGTAAAAACGGCCAGCATACTTAACGGCAAGTTAGGGATTAGAATAACGACAGCTCCAACTAGCAGACAGCCAAAATAGAAAGCATAGAATTTCGGCGCTTCCGAAATTTTGTGGTTTTGACTCCTCTTCCAACCAAAGGCTCCGGCAACAGTATAGGATGACGAAAAGGAGATCGTGATGGCAGCAAGCCAACCGGCATTAAATAATCCTAAAGCAAACAAAACGCTGCCTAAGTTGCCAGTAACCGGCACAAATGCAGTAATTAAATCTGCTGGATTGGACTCATCGAGATTAGCCACCTGTCCATAGAGTGCAGCACCGGCGATCATGACGCACGCAGCAAAAATCGGCTGCAATAGAGAACCAATTCCAATGTCGATACGTCCTAACCGCAAATCCTTACGCGTTAAACCTTTATCTAGAGTCGTGTTATTGTTGTAATACAACATAAATGGTGCAATTGCATTTCCGATTGTTGCAAGGATGAACACCAATGCCCCATTTTCGTTTAGATCCCATGATATACTCGGCCAACTGGTAAATACTTTACCAATTTCAGCCGGATCGGGTTGGGATAAAAAGGCAACAATGATGAATACGATATTGACTGCCCCGACTAATATCCCTAATCGTTCTTTTGACCAATATCCCATACAAAGCAAAATACAACATACGAAGGCGAAACTGATGACATCAGCTACCCATAGCGGCAGTCCCATCAATGTCAGTCCAGCCGTCATTCCTACAAACTCGGTTACAATGTACATCAGGTTCGCAAGTGCAAGTGCCGCCACACTGGTCCAATGCCAAAACTTGCCGAAATTGCGAAGAAGCAGTTCCCTATATTCGATTTTGGTTACAGCGCCTAGTCGCATTGACATTTCTTGCATGTTATAGTCAATCGGTGCGAGCAGGAATAACAGTGGAAGAAAAAAGCTTATGCCAAACATGGCTCCTGTCATCGTATAACTAATCATTCCACCGGCATCATTGTTGGACAGCGAGGAAATGATTCCTGGTCCTAATAGTGCCCAAAACAGCCATAATCTTCTTTTAAATCCTGACCTGCCCTTTGTCATCTTCTCTTTAAAGGAAATACTATCATCCATTTGACTTTTTACTGATGAAGCTAACCCTGAATCTACTTCACTCAACACTCTTCACTCCCATACAAGTTTTTAGATACGTACCTATTTTATTTCTGGGTGTTGAAAAAAGTGCATAAATAAATTAAATTATTGAAAAAAATTCAACATACGTTGCTATTTTGACAACATAAATTAGAATAAGCGAACATTTTTTTACCGAAATATGATGTATAAACCTATGGGGAGATGGTTTTCGATGGTGGCAGTATTCGTGATTGAGATGATTATATCCATTTGTGTATCATACATCCTTGGAATCACCATTTTGAATTACTTTCATAAAAAAGGAAAATGAACGGTACTTAACTGGGGGTGTTAAATATCAATAGTATAACCTTTAAGAAATGTTGAGTAAGCAGCATCATAAAAATAGCCACTTCATATTATATAAAAATAAAACTTACTGAATTAGAAAGCCTCATTTAGAGTATCCAAGGAGTGCCATAAATATTGTTTTACTAAAAAATATAGAATAAAAAATGTGAAAACTTCACAATGGTGTCAGGCACCATGTGAAGTTTTCACATTCCTAGTGAGTCGTTTAGAAAAGTTGTTAAATATTCGATATTGGTTATTTTTTTATTGCATTCGCTGCTATCGACGCATATAAAATTGCCGATAGCCTTGTAATAATCCGGGTTTTTAGATTTTTTCGCTTTTGTTACGGTAGTAAAATAGGCAACCTTGCCAAAGCTATTACAGAAGGAACAAATATTATTTTTACTTGCAGGTGTAAATTTACATTCAATACCGACCATTTTTCCGTCCAGCTCATATACAATAAATTTTTTATTAGAGCCTAGATCGTTCCAGCTTAAATAGGTCAGCTGGCTGTGGTTTATTTTTGAAATATCGGGCAGCTTTAATTTTTTATTCTTCGGAAACATTTTTTTCAGTTGCTGCTCGGTGATTCTTGGAAAGGGCAGCAAAAAGGCTGTAAGACGCTCGATATATAGCTCATACTCGTGATCTGTTTTCAGTCCAGAAAGATCCAGCATTTCTTGTTGATCCAAAGCTGCATTTGGAAAGAGGTCCAATATTTTGGCATTGGCTAAGTCGATCACAGCAGCCAAAACGGATGGGGCTACATTCTTTTTGGTGCTGTCCTTAATTAAAGCAATCTGTTTTTTTATAAAATTTAGCTGTTCATTTTTAATGAATTTTTCGGTCATCACGTATCTCTCCAATCTTCTTGCGGACGCCTCTATACCATTATTTTAAAAAATACAGCAAGCTTCGAAAATGGAGAAAATGACTTAGAAACGTTTTTTACATAAGGCTCTTTTCGTATAAATTGTTGTTTTTAGACAATAAACTTAGTCCGTTGATTTCCGCTCCAGACACTTGCTTTCCGCGGGGAGGGATGGGAGCCTCCTCGGCGTTACCGCCTGCGGGGTCTCCCACTTCCCTCTTTTTCCCGCAGGAGTCAAGTGCCCTCCGCTACAATCAACTCAGATTGTTAATAAAATATCACTAAAAAGCAACAAACTTTACGAAAACAGCCTTACATAAAGAAGCACTGATGAAATTTTCACCAGTACTGTTCACCTACTTTTTATTTGAATAAACTATTTTCTTAATGGTTTCGGTTGATAAGAAATATTCCTCAGCTAGTTGCTGGATACTGTTTCCGCTAATAAAAGAATTTCTAATAGCGGCATTACGTCGATCAAGCATCCTTCTCCCGCCGCTTGAGGTTCCCCATTTCCGATACTCAGTTTCCAGTTTGGGGATGTAAAGGGTTTCCCCCTGGACATACTTTTGGATTTCCATGATTAGCTTTTCAGGTAAAACTTTGCTTGCGTTAATATATTTCAATTTCGCTCGCCCCTTATTTTGATTTTGAAAAAAATAAGGTACAAAGCCAAATATTAGAAAAGCTTGTTTGGCGATAAAATTAAATGTTTCGCCCCATGCAAAGTACCGCCTTTCCAATAATAGGCTTTGCATGAGTGAAAGAAGTACCAGACAATCTTAGGTGATTATCCAACTGTAAACACCCCCTTTAATTTATAATTATAGCGAAATTTATCATTAGGTTGAATTGTTTTGGTGTTTTTCGGCAAGAACCAGTCCAGGGCTAAAACGGAATCCTGCGTCTTACACAAGATGCCGTTTCAGTTAATAATATGTAGGGGAAGGGTTGTTAGTTAAAATTATTATGAATTAGTAGAATAAAATGGGATTGTATGGTTTTGTATTAGATGTAGATAACTAAAATAAAATGTTTATTGATTTTTGTTTTATAATATAAAGAAAAAAGAAAAGGAGAAATTATGACAAAGAGTAATGAAACAGGGTGGAACTTTGACAATAGTTATGCTCGTCTGCCGAAATCGTTTTTTGCCAGCGTTAACCCAACTCCTGTATGCTCACCGAAGTTAATCATTCTTAATAATCAATTGGCAGCATCGATCGGTCTGAATGCTCAGTCTCTGCAAAGCGTAGATAGTGTAGCGGTGCTTGCTGGAAATAAGATACCCGAAGGAGCTTCGCCTCTTGCTCAAGCTTATGCGGGGCATCAATTTGGTCATTTTAATAGGTTAGGGGACGGCCGAGCTGTGCTGCTGGGCGAACAGATTTCTCCACAAGGTGAGAGGTTTGATATTCAGCTTAAAGGTCCAGGCAGAACGCCTTACTCTCGCGGAGGGGATGGTCGAGCGGCTCTCGGGCCAATGTTACGTGAATACATCATTAGTGAAGCGATGCATGCCCTTAGGATTCCCACCACCCGTAGTCTAGCAGTAGTGACAACTGGCGAGTCAATACTCCGTGAAACCGAGCTGCCTGGTGCAATTTTGACCCGTGTGGCAGCAAGTCATCTGCGCGTCGGTACCTTTCAATATGTGGCACAATGGGGAACAGTTGAGGAATTGCGGATCTTGGCTGACTACACAATAGAGCGTCATTATCCAGAGATAAAAGCTGATGAAAATCGATATCTTTCGTTACTTCGGGAAGTAATCAAGCGTCAAGCAGAGCTTATTGCCAAATGGCAATTGGTTGGCTTTATTCACGGGGTGATGAATACCGATAATATGACTATTAGTGGAGAAACCATCGATTATGGCCCGTGCGCTTTTATGGACGCATACGACCCAGCTACCGTATTTAGTTCCATCGATGTTCAAGGCCGCTATTCCTACGGGAATCAGCCGTATATGGCTGGGTGGAATCTTGCGAGATTTGCTGAATCTTTAATACCGCTGTTAGATGATAATGCGGAACGGGCTGTAGAAATAGCACAGAAACAAATTTCAGAATACAATCATTTGTATCACTCCCATTGGCTTGCGGGTATGAGAGCAAAGCTTGGGATATTTAACGAAGAAAAAGAGGATGAAGTCCTTATTAATAGCCTCCTCAAGGTGATGAGGGAGCATCGGGCGGACTATACCAATACTTTCCGTACGTTAACTTCTGAAAAACTGGATGATATAGACCTATTTGGAACCCAAGAATTCGCTCAGTGGCATAAGCTTTGGCTTACGAGATTAGATAGACAGCAGGAATCGAAAAGCTCCTCTCAAGAGTTGATGCAAAACAGCAATCCTGCGGTAATCCCACGGAACCACCGAGTAGAAGAGGCGCTAGAAGCAGCAGTGGAACATGGAGACCTAAGCGTGATGGAAAAGCTTTTGAATGTGCTTGCTAACCCTTACGTACACTCCGACGAACATGCTGAGTATTCCACAGTGCCTACGTCAACAATTCCGTACCGAACCTTTTGTGGTACTTGATATAGAATACTTAAGAGAAATTAGGAAGGTTTTTTCAGTTTTCTCAATTAAATTATAGTTTTTTATAATACTGCTGCCCTTTATAGTGGCAGCATTATTTTTTGCTGGAAATATTAAAGAATTAGATTGTGTGTAATTAGTTAATTTCAGTTATCATTAAATAGAATTTTTAGAATTATGAAACATAAAGATAGAATCTTATCTCCCTACGATTTACAATAATAAATAAACATTTTTTGAGAAGTAGGGGATAGGATGAGTAAAAGTATTTCTGTATCGCTTCAAACAAAAATAGTCACTTTAATTACGACACTTTTATTATTTGTAATCCTCATTTTGACTGTATTTTACGGATATATTGAATCGGATAATACGGAGAAGCATATAGGACAGCTGGCTAAGCAGGTAGCGACCACAATTTCATTAATGCCATCCGTTAAGGATGCGTTTACATTAGAAAATCCCTCAACCGTCATTCAACCAATTACAAAAAAGATTTCTGAAGAGGTTGGAGCGGAATTTATTGTGGTGGGAAATACGGACAGTATACGGTATTCCCACCCAGACGAAAAAAAGATTGGCAAAAAAATGGTCGGTGGAGATAATGATCTGGCATTAAAAAAAGGTAAGTACTATATTTCGGAAGCGGTGGGCTCGTTAGGACCATCTATTAGGGGGAAAGCACCTATCTTTAATGATAATGGAGAAATTATTGGGATTGTTTCAGTAGGATTTTTGGAAGCAGTTGTTAATAGAGTAATAGGAAAAAGATTATTTAAAATATGTATGATTTCTCTAGCTGTCTTATTACTAGGGATTTTGGGCGGTGTCCTGTTAGCGCGAAATATCCGAAAGGACATTCTTGGCTTAGAACCTCATGAAATTGCCTCCTTATATCGAGAAAGGAGTGCCATTTTACAAACGGTTAAAGAAGGAATTGTTGCTGTAGATGCAAAGGGATACATAACGATGATGAATGGTTCTGCTCGAAGGATTCTAGACATAGAAAATGAATCATTGCATATTCCGATTGAAGCCATTGTACCAAATACCAAAATGCATAGGGTACTAGAAACGGGAATCCAAGAAAATGATAAAGAAATGGTCTTGAATGAGAAAAATGTGATTGTCAATCGGATTCCGATTATGAATAAAGATAAAATTGTCGGTGTTGTAGCGAGTTTTCGTGATAAAACGGAAATCAAGGCAATGCTAGATACCCTCACAGAGGTTAGGAAGTATTCAGAGGATTTAAGGGCGCAAACACATGAATTTGCGAATAAGCTCTATGTTCTGTCTGGAATGCTTCAGTTAAAACAATTTGATGAAGCTTTATCTTTTATTCAATCCGAAGCTGCCATTCATAAGAATCAAAATCAAATATTGTTCCAACAGATTGTTGATCATAAGATTCAAGCTATTCTCATTGGAAAAATGGGAAAAGCCTCAGAAATGAAAGTGAAATTTACGATTGATCAATCGAGTGAATTACAACCATTGCCAACACGAATTGGTCTTTCCCAATTAATATCTATTCTTGGAAATATCATTGATAATGCCTTTGAGGCGGTTTCAAATAGCATGAAAAAAGAGATCACCTTTTTTGCAACAGATGTAGGAAATGATATTGTATTTGAAATTGTCGATACTGGATGTGGAATTAGAGTTGAAGCTATGAATCAAATTTTTCAAAAAGGATATACAACAAAAACAGGAAAAAAACGAGGATATGGATTGAGTATAGTAAAAGAAGTAGTAGATGAACTACATGGAACGATCGAAATACAAGAGAAAAAGTGCGGCGGAACAATATTTTCAATTTTTATACCTAAGCATAATAAATATGAGGAGGATCTACATGATCAATGTAATCATTTCAGAAGATGACTTTAGAGTGGCATCGATCCATGAGCAGTTTCTAAATAAAATAGAGGATGTTTGTGTCGTTGGAAAAGCATTAAATGGAGAGCAAACCCTTATCTTACTTAAAAATAATCAAGTTGATTTAGTGATATTAGATATTTTTATGCCTGACCAATTAGGAACAGATCTATTATATGAAATTCGCAAAGATTACCCACATGTAGATGTGATCATTATATCTGCGGCATCAGAAAAAATGTATGTCGAAGCATCTATAAGGCAAGGTGCCATTGATTATATTATTAAGCCTGCAACGATGGAAAGATTTCGTCAATCAATTGAAAGCTATAAAAGAAAACACCAATTATTCTCTGATTCTGAAGAATTAAATCAAGATATAATCGATACATATTTTGGTTTAACAGCTGAACGAACTAATTTAAACAAAAATTTACCGAAAGGAATCGATCCCTTAACATTGCAAAAAGTTAAAGTAATTTTAAAAGCTTTGCCAAATGGTGTATCTGCAGAAGAATTGGGTGAAAAAATGGGGGCATCCAGACCAACTGCTCGCCGGTATTTAGAGTATTTAATATCGATTGGTGAAGGAAATGCCGAATTAGAATACGGAATTGTTGGAAGACCTGAAAGAAAATATCGATTATCCAAATAATAAATTTATTTATACTTATTTTCCCATTGATTGTGAACATTATGAACGAAATGTTCACAATTTTTTTATTTTTAATTTATTTTGTAAACGGTTACAAACTACTCATTCTTTAATATTATTTTTTTAAGCTTTGAAGGGGGAGATTAGAAAAATGAGAAAAAGAATTATGTTTGTTGTTACATTAGCAATTTTTATGGTTCTTACATCTGCTTGTTCAAGTAATACTTCATCCTCAAATGGAGGAAAGGACTGGAAGCCGGAAAAAACAATTGAAATTGTCGCTCCTAGTGGTGCTGGAGGGGGATGGGATACGACTGCTAGAATGGCCGCGAAAGTTTTAGGTGAGGAGAAAATTATTGATCAAAAAATGGGAGTTGTTAATAAAACCGGCGGAGGGGGAGCTGTTGGTTGGGCGTACATCCATTCAAAAAAGGGAAGTCCTTATAACTTATTTGTCACTTCACCTCCGATGCTGCTTGTACCATTAAATGGTCAATCAGAATATGATTACAAAGATTTTACACCAATTGCCAATTTGATTGCTGATTATGCAGCATTTGCCGTAAGAGCAGATTCCAAATGGAATAGTTTAAATGACCTATTTGATGATATGAAGAAAGATCCATCAAGTATAACGGTGATAGGTGCTTCTTCTCCTGGCAGCATGGATCATATTCAATTTGTAAAAATTGCGAAAGCTGCTGGAGTAGATATTACGAAGATTAAGTATGTATCTGACCAAGATGGTGGAGCATTAACTTCCTTATTAAATGGGAATGCACAAGTTTTTTCAGCAGGAGTGGCTGAGACTGCTGAACAGGTTAAGGCAGGGAAGATCAAAGTATTAGGAATTACTTCAGAACAAAGGCTTGAAGGGGATGTCATTTCGGATTTCCCAACAGCGAAGGAACAAGGAATTGACGCCACTTTCGTTAACTGGAGAGGAATTTTTGGACCTTCAGATATGGACAAAGCTGCTATAAGCTATTATGAGAAAAAATTTAAAGAGTTAAGTGATTCTTCTCCATGGGCAGAAATTAGGAAAAAATACGGCTGGGATGAGAAATATATGGGCAGCGACGACTATCAAAAGTTTTTGGAAGAAGAAAACAAAAGTATGAAGGAATTATTAGACGAACTTGGTCTAGCAAAATAGTAAATTTACATGGGCCGATGTGTTTTTCATCGGCTCATTCTATCAAAGGTGGTGCTCTTCATGTTAAACACAAAAAACAAAAAGGTTTCACTTGTTTTAATTGTGGTATCTGTCATTTATTTAATTCTTAGTTTTCGATTGCCTTCTTATGCATATGTGCCAGTTGATTCTGATGTCGTTCCGATTGCATTAGGGTTTATTTTATTGGTATTATCGATCGGTTTATTTTTTATTAAGGATTCTGGGAAAATAGCCAAAGTAAGCAAAGAGGACTTAGTTCCTATTCTAGTCGTGATAGGCTTTATTCTGTTTTATATTCTTTTTCTGGAATTGCTTGGATTTATTATTGTAACAGCGCTTTTTATCTTTTTTTGCTCATGGTATCTCGGATATAAACATTTTTTATCGAATAGCATCGTTTCGCTCGTTCTGCCAATAGCTATTTATTTATTATTTACAGCATTTTTGCAAGTTCAACTACCAAGTGGAATTTTGCCTTTTTAGAAAGGAGCAATGAATCATGTTTGAAGGAATTCTATCAGGACTCCAAGTTGTTTTCAGTTTTCAAGGAATCCTGTTTGTCTTAATCGGAGTTATCGTCGGGACGGTTATTGGCATGATACCTGGTCTAGGTCCTATTACAGCTATTGCGGTTATGATTCCGATTACTTATGGAATGTCACCGGCCCTGGCTTTATTATTAATGGCTGGAGTTTATTATGGTGCGGCATATGGTGGGGCTGCCTCCTCGATCCTATTAAATGCACCGGGTACCTCTGAAGCAGTAGCTACGAGCTTTGACGGTTATCCGATGGCCAAGCAGGGGAAGGCTGGAAAGGCATTAGCGATTGCTGCGATATCGTCCTTTATTGGAGGAACGATCAGTGTTATATTGCTTACCCTTTTAGCACCGACCCTTGCAAATGTTGCTATTTCATTTGGACCACCTGCTTATTTTGCTTTAATGCTGATGGGATTAACAGCTGTGTCAAGTTTAGCTGAAGGGTCAACGATAAAGGCATTAATCTCAGCTACCATTGGGTTTATGATTGCAACAGTTGGGATTGATGCTCAAACCGGTACACCAAGGTTCACATTCGGCAGTGCACACCTATTAGAAGGGATTGATTTCCTCGTCATTGCGCTTGGGCTGTTTGCACTGGCAGAAGTGTGTTCATTAATTATTACTCGAAAGGAAAAAGGTGCTAATACGAATAAAATTGGTAGTTTGCGGTTATCAAAAAAAGAATTTCGAGAAATGTCTACGACAGCAGGGAAACAATCATTACTAGGCTTCCTCATTGGAGTTTTACCAGGAGCAGGAGGGACCATCGCCTCTTTGCTTGCGTATGTTTCAGAAAAAAAGATGAGTAAGAACCCTGAACAATTTGGAAAAGGGGCAGTGAAAGGGATTGCTGCACCCGAATCAGCTAACAATGCTGCCTCTGGCGGGGCATTTGTTCCATTGCTCAGTTTAGGTATACCTGGTTCAGGAACAACGGCCGTCATGTTAGGAGCATTAATGGTATTAGGAGTACAGCCAGGACCATTGCTAATTGGTGATCACCCGGATGTGTTTTGGGGAGTAATTATTAGTATGTATATCGGGAATATATTTCTTTTAATATTGAATTTACCATTAATCCCGTATATATCTAAAATCTTAAAAGTTCCTCGTCCTATGCTTACTCCTTTAGTGATTGTATTTTGCTTAATCGGGGTCTATGGAGTCAGTTTTAATACTTTTGATATGTTTTTATTATTGCTGTTTGGATTAATTGGATATGTCATGAGATTACTCAATTTTCCTGCCGCACCATTACTATTAGCATTTATTTTAGGTGGAATGATGGAACAGTCATTCCGACAATCCTTAACGATATCTAATGGAAGTCTGGCCATCTTTTTTACCAATCCAATTTCCTGTGTGCTCCTAATCATTGCATTTTTAGTATTTCTATTGCCGATTTTTAAATCGCTGAAAAAGAAAAAGAAAGATAACTATTCTCCACAGCAAAGTGCTTAATTGATGGAATGTCTTAGTAGGAAGGAATGTTGACAATGAAGCAATTAAAATCAGTAGAGGCAAAAAACGTTGATCCGATTATTGAGACCATTGCTGACTATGTTTTAAATAAGGAAATTACAAGTGAATTAGCTTTAGAGACAGCTAGATATGTCTTAATGGATACGCTTGGATGTGGATTTTTAGCATTAAGATATCCTGAATGTACGAAACATCTTGGCCCGATTGTTTCCGGAACCATCGTGCCAAATGGAAGTCGTGTACCAGGAACTCAATTCGAATTGGACCCCGTTCACGGGGCCTTCAATATCGGGTGTATGATCAGATGGCTTGATTATAATGATACATGGTTAGCTGCTGAGTGGGGACACCCTTCAGATAATATCGGGGGTATATTAGCAGCAGCAGATTATCTTTGTCGAAGTCAGAATCAAGCTTTAAAGATGAAAGATGTACTGGTAGCAATCGTCAAGGCTCACGAAATACAAGGGGTATTGGCATTAACGAACAGTTTAAATCGTCAAGGACTAGATCATGTCTTATTTGTAAAAGTCGCAACAACGGCTGTTGTAACGGGAATGCTTGGTGGAACAAAGGAAGAAATTATGAACGCCGTTTCTAATGCTTGGATTGACAATTCCAGCCTGCGTACATATCGTCATTTTCCGAATACAGGGTCAAGGAAATCATGGGCTGCTGGGGATGCCACGAGTAGAGGAGTCCGTTTAGCCATAATGGCCTTAAAGGGAGAAATGGGTTATTCAACCGCACTATCTGCTCTTAAATGGGGATTTCAGGATGTGTTGTTTGGCGGCAAGGAAATTACACTAAGCCGCCAACTCGATTCTTATGTTATTGAGAATATATTGTTTAAAATCTCTTACCCTGCAGAATTTCATGCTCAAACAGCTGCTGAATGTGCGGTTCAATTGCATCCAATCGTGACCGAGCGTCTTGAGGATATCGATAAAATTGTGATTGACACTCAAGAATCGGCGGTTCGAATTTTAGATAAAAAAGGACCACTACATAATCCTCCTGATCGTGATCATTGTCTTCAATATATTACGGCAATTGGGCTCATATATGGGACGATCAATGCCGATCACTATGAGGACGATGTGGCTCAGGATCAGCGAATCGATCGTTTACGAGAAAGAATGGAGATTATTGAAAATAAACAATACAGTATCGATTATTTAAATCCAGATCTTCGTTCCATCGCTAATGCTGTTCAAATTTATTTTAAAGATGGAACTACTAGTGACAAAATCGAATGTCACTATCCAATTGGACATCCTTTCCGCAGGGATGAAGGTATACCATTGCTTGTGAAGAAATTTCAAGCCAACTTAGAAACACGCTTTCCTGAAAAACAAGTTCAAGAAATAATGAGGGTATGTATGGATTCTGCTGTTTTAAATGAATGCCATGTGGATGATTTTATGAGTAAATTGATGATCTAATTAATGTATTCAGCGTCGAAAGAAGGGATATTTATGTCTTGGATAATAGATAAAGAGTCAAGCCAGGAAGAGCTCGCTGAACAATTTAGGAAAAAAATGTTTGAACCTTCTATTTTGCAAATACCTGGTGCCTATGATGGGTTAAGTGCTCTTATTGCAAAAAATGTAGGATTTGAGGTGCTATATTTATCAGGGGCAGCATATACCGCCAGCAGAGGTCTTCCTGACTTGGGAATGATTCACTCTGAGGAAATAGCTTTACGTGCAAAAGATATTATTCGTGCTGCTAATATGCCTCTTCTTGTTGATATAGATACTGGATTTGGAGGAATTTTAAATACTGCTCGTACAGCAAGAGAAATGGTAGAATCAAAGGTTGCAGCCGTTCAAATTGAAGACCAGGAATTACCCAAAAAATGCGGTCATCTGAATGGAAAGAAATTAGTTAGTACTGAGGAAATGATTCAAAAGATTAGAATCATCAGAGAAGTGGCTCCATCTTTAGTAATCATTGCTCGAAGTGATGCAGCATCTGTTGAGGGCGTTGATCATCTAGTTGAGAGAGCAAACGCTTATATTGAAGCGGGAGCTGATGCCATATTCCCAGAAGCATTAACAACTGTAGAGGAGTTTGCTAAGGTGAGAGATTCCCTCCATGTTCCATTAATAGCAAATATGACGGAGTTCGGCAAAACCCCTTACTACACCGCTGAGGAATTCGAACATTTCGGCTACAATATGGTCATATATCCAGTAACATCTCTTAGGGTCGCCGCCAAAGCGATTGAGCAAGTATTTACAAATATATTAACAGATGGAACTCAAAAAAAATCAGTAGACGCCATGCAAACAAGGAAAGAGCTTTATAGCACGATACAATATTTCGAATTCGAAAAGCTAGATAATAAAATTGCACAAACCATCCTTCCTAAGGATTAGAAGCATGCTCTTTGTGTGAAAGAAGGCACAGCTTGTTAGTTGTGCCTTTATTGTTTATAAAAAAGTTTATCATTTTGGAGTAAGTTATGTTGGACATAAGTCCTCGTAAGCTCAAGATAACTCTTTAATTAAATTTTTCAAATTAGTTTTTGTTTCTAAAAAGTTATCTCTTTCTTTGATACTATCTTTAAACAGACTCTGATTTACTCCAATCTATTTTATAAAAATTGGTACAGCAATATTCTAATTAGCACTTAAATCCTTTTTTAAATAGTAGTGCTGATAATCTCTTCCAACATTATCTAGAGTTCCAAACAATTGATAACCGTGTTTTTTATAAAAGTCCAATGCTTGGAAGCTTAAAGTATCCACCTTTATAAAGTCACATTTATTATCTAAAGCTATCCTATCTATTTCCAATAGAAGCTTGGTTCCATATCCCTCTTTTCGTATATCTTCATCAACTATAAGAGTATGAATCTCTAACCAATTCCAACAAATTTCTCCTAATAAACCGCCTTTAACATTGTTTTTTTCATCTTTAAGAAATAAATGAATTTCTTGGTATCTTCCTCTTAAATCTTCTGGAAAATGTGCTAAATTGTACTTGAATAATTGATTATTAATGTGGCTTTTGTGGTCATTATTTAATTCTCTTATGATGTTTATGTTCAATATTAATTGCTCCTTCTACTGTTTATTTACTTATTCTTCAGCATGCTGTCAAATTCCTTTTTCATCTTTTTTCATCTAATCTACGCCTTTGCTTTAATAAGAAAAAAAGTAAAGAGAGTTTCAACACTAAAGAAATAAGACATAGTGTGAAACTCTCTGACTAAATACGTAATTTATATAATTTTTCAGCCGCATTAGCTAATTTCATTTGAATCGTTGTAATCTTTGTTAGTAATTCGGTGGTATAGATTTCTTGTTATCTGATTCTCTTTCTAAACAACTCATTACAGTATCTCCAAATGTTCTTACATCATGTAAATAATCATATCCATCAGGTGATCCAAAACTATTAAACATTCTAACCGCAACTAGATTTTCCTGTGGAATCACTAGTAAGGTAACACCTGTATAGCCAAGTATCTGGTAAGAACCTTTAGGTACTTTTTCACCTATCTCTGTTCTCTTAGAAGATGAACCTTTTGCAAACCATAGAAAACCGTTTTGTGGAAGATTTTTATCTAAACTTGGTGGGCTTTGAATCGAAGTAGCCATTTGTATAATTTCCTTTGGAACAACCTGTTTGCCATTAATGTTCCCTTCTTTTAGATGTAAATAGCCCCAAAAAGCTAGTTCACGTGCTGAAATATACATATTCATTTTGTCGCCTTCTGTGCTTTTACTTGTATTCCAATTTGAATCCCCACTATTACAAAAAATTACATCAACCAGCTTTTCATTTTTTTTAGCATACCAGTCCGACTCAGTAAAACCTAGTGGAGTGAAGACTTGCTCATGTACAATATCAGAAATTGTTTTTTTAGTAGTTCGTTTAACAATTTCAGTTAATGCATTTATTCCAACTTGTCTATATGTCCAATTTTCTCCAACAGGATATTCCCGAATTACCGTACCATCTTTTTGACTAAGACCGTGTGTATGTGTTAATAAATGTCTAATTGTTGTGTTCTTCCAAACTTTCTCATCTCGTTCCGGCAGATATTTTAATACCAAGTCATCTATACTTTGAATGTAACCATTGAAGACAGCATACGCCACAGCAAATCCAATATAACTTTTTCTTACGGATGCTACATGGAACTGAGTATCTTCTTGGACAACCCTAGCATCAACATTATTAGATTGTTTTCCTATATACTCTTCTAATACAATTGAATCATTATGAATGACAAAAATAGAACCTCCAGAGCAGCCTACTTGGTTGAATGTGTTTAAAACGTGATCTAAAATCGGGGAAAAATGTTCTTTCCTATTAAATTTAAGAAACAAAGTAATACCTCCAGATGAATAATGTTTATTTGTTTAACTACTTCTATAAATCTGGTTATTTTCCCTGTTAATTATGTATTGTTTAATCATTCTTAAACTATCTTGGAACTTTAGTAAAAGGCGCTCCTGTATTTATAGAAACGCCATCGTAAGTTTAAGTTTATGAGTTTATCAAAGAAACCATGTACTGTCCTTTTTTCCTCGTGATGCGATTGTAAATTTTTTAGAAGGAGATTAATTTTACCTGATGTCTTCTTTTATTTCTTCACTTTTGAAATGGTCATGCCATCGCCGATTGGAATAAGCAGGGATTCTAATTGAGGATGATTGGCCACAGTTTCATTGAATTTTTTCATTATTTCAGTATGCCGTTTAGGTGTAGCATTCTGGTCTGCAACACTACCACCCGCAAGTACGTTATCAGTAACTATTAAGGCACCGGGTACTGCCAGTTTAATACAATATCTTAGGTAATTTTCATAATTTTCTTTGTCAGCATCGATAAAGAAAAAATCAAATTGTTTATTGTCGTTAACTAGTTTTTCAAGGCTTTGCAGAGCCGGCCCGGTAATATATGATACTTGATTGCCAAAACCAGCTTTAGATAAATTACTATGTGCTAGCTTTGCGTAATTCTCCATTAATTCAAGGGAAGTTAATTTTCCTTCACTACCGAATCCTCTAGCAAGGCAAATCCCGCTATTGCCCCCAAGAGCTCCTATTTCCAGAATGTTTTTAGCCCCTGAAATTGATATAAGCATGGTTAAAAGTTTTCCAGAGGACGGAGATACTGATATGGAGGGCATTCCGTTTTCTTTAATGGACGAAATGACTTCCTCCAGAAGAGCATCATTATTATGAAATACTGAATCGATATAACTGTTAATTAGTTTCATATTATTCAATTCCTTTCTCATTGTTTAAAGAGTCTTTATTAGCTAATAAAGGAATTTCCTCTATTTCTAATCTTTCTTCTTACCTCTTTCTATACCTCTTTCCTTAATTATTCCTTTTATATCCTTTGTTTCTCATTAGAAAAAATTCTTGTATACAATTGTATACGTGAATTTTATATTTAAATCGTATACAATTGTATACGGTAAGTCAATAGAAAAAAACTTCTTGAATTCATTTTCTCTTTTTGCTCAATAAAAAGCTTTAACAAAAAAGTGCATTAATCCCTCTTGGGTTAACGCACCGGCTGGCTAATAACTTTTTGATTCAAGCCCATCATTTGATTGAATTCTTCATCTGCTTATAAATTTTGTTCTTTATGCGTATACATTTATTCAAGTGTAAAAAATTGTGCCTTGTTGCAGGCATTAGAATTAGTCCGGCAATGCTTTTTTTGCTCCAGTATTCTGCTAACCACTTAGCATTTTGCGTAATAGCATTTTCATCAAACAGTCGTTTGATTTGGTTTTGTTCAACCTTTTTCTTAAATTGTCCAAGTTCCAAGGAAGATACGACTTTTTGTGTTTGCCTGCTAACAGCTTCTCTATAAGCTAATAATGAGTCAAAATCAATTCTAGAACTTAGTTCGGCAATGTCCTCTTCGCTCATGTCATTACCAGAGTGGGAAAATTCAATATTCATTTTTTCTAGCCACTTTCCTGTAAAAAGAACTTGTTGTTCATCAGCAACTAAAATATTCATGGTCATATCTTCAATTCTGGCAATATGCCATAAGTGCCATGCAATCGAGTTTTGTGTATCAGGGTTCGTTACTGGGTACTCTCTAAATGTTTTTTCATCCAAATTAATCAACAATTTATCTGCAAGTGTCAGCTTCCCTGTATTCTCAATAGCGGAAGAGTACAGCAAGGCATGTTGAGAAAGAAATAATTGAATAGCTCGAGAATGTTCGTCGGGTTTTAAGATGATTTCTTTTAGTAACTTATGGTTTTCATTCCAAACCTTTCGTTGATTTAAATCCATTGAAATCGATCGCTCCTATTTTGTGATAAGTAATACTTCGAGATAGTTGTTTTTAATTCCTTTGCGCAATTTGAACAATTTAGAGATAACAGATTGCCCATTTACCAATTGTAATCTATTGTTCATACAGCGTTCATATTTCCTCCTTATGATTAGAGCATAAATAGAAACAAGGAGGAATGGGCTTCATGTTTTTAGCACTTAAAGAATTAAAGCAATCAAAATTACGATACGGATTGATCGGTACAATTATGATTTTATTATCATTCCTTGTACTTATAATATCAGGCCTAGCAAATGGTTTATCTCATGATAATGCTTCTTCTATTATTGAAATGAAAGCAGAGAAATTTGTATTATCCGGTGATGCCGAAGGAAAATTATTACGTTCTCAAATAAAGAAAAAAGATGTTGATAAGGTATTGGCACAAGTAGACGAAAAAGATGCTGTTCCAATGCATATTAAGATGTCAACATTCGAAAAAAAAGGAAGTTCAAAGAAAGTGGATATTGCTATTTTTTCAAGTAGACAACATTCATTTATTGCTCCAAAAGTTATTGAAGGAAAAACAAGTGATTTAAAAGACAATGAAATGATTGCTGATGAGTCCATTAAAGAAAAAGGGATAGCTCTTGGTGATGAAATTGTAGACCCTGTTTTCAATAAAGTATTTAAAATCGTTGGTTTTACGCAAAATCAAATGTTTAGTCATACACCAGTTGTTTTTATAAATGAAAATGTATGGGGAAGTATTGCACTGCCACATGAAAAAAATTACAGTGTGATCGCCTTAAATACTGATAAAAAAATCAACAATGCAAAAGTTGTTGATAAAAAAGAAGTATTGCAAAGTATTCCAGGATATAAAGAAGAACAAGGAACATTAACAATGATTATTGCGTTCTTACTTGTTATTGCTGCCTTATTAATTGGTGTTTTCTTTTATGTTATTACCTTACAAAAGACGCAGCAATTAGGAGTATTAAAAGCAATTGGAACGAAAAATTCTTATTTAGCAAATAATTTAGTTGTTCAGGCTTTATTCTTATCTGGTGTTGCATTGGTAATCGGTATTGGTTTAATCTTTGCTGTTCAAGCTATTTTGCCAGCTAGTATGCCGTTTTTATTAACAACAACTATGGTCGTACAATATGCAGGTATTTTTATCGTGATTAGTTTGGTGGGAACACTAATTTCTCTATATCAAGTATTAAAAGTAGATGCATTAGAAGCAATCGGAGGTGGCATGTAATGACAATGACGATGACAATGTCAAAAGAATTGAAGGAAAGTCGTGCGACGTCTTTATTAAAGCTTGAACAAGTAAGTAAGGTATATGGAGAAGGAGATACGGCAGTAACCGCTTTACACCCAATTACGTTAGATGTAACAGAAGGAGAATTTATTGGGATTGTTGGTCCATCTGGGTCAGGAAAAAGTACGTTACTTTCCATTGCAGGTGCACTTTTATCACCCTCCAAAGGAAATATCTATGTTTCTGGTCAAAACATAACAAGCTTATCAGAAAAAGAAATGACAGATATTCGTTTGAAGCGGATTGGATTTATATTTCAATTTGCAAATCTCGTACCGTTCTTAACAGTTAAAGAACAACTCATATATATAGCAAAGTTAAAAGGTGAAAATAAAAAGGAAGCAAATAAATATGCAAGTGACTTGCTGAAAACATTCGGATTATCTCATCGAATCAATCACTATCCGAGACAACTTTCCGGCGGTGAAAAACAACGTGTAGCAATTGCTCGTGCTTTTATGAATAATCCAGATTTAATTTTAGCCGATGAGCCTACTGCAAGTCTGGATTCGAAACGTGCTAGAGAAGTAGTCGAAATGATGAAGCATGAGGTAAAGAAAAGCCGAAAAGCAGCCATTATGATTACCCATGATGAAAAAATGCTAGATGTATGTGATCGGATTTTAACACTTCGAGACGGAAAATTACTAAGTTAATGTGGAATCTATTAAAAATGAAACCTAGATTACCTTCTTGTACCTTATTGAATAAGGTGCAAGAAGGTTTTTTTCATTAATATTGGCTTCTTTCATTGAAACTATTAACGGACAGTCCAGTGCCATTTAATCGCTTCTTTTTCAACACTTTTGACAAAAGCGTCCTTCCCATCTCCATATCCATCAATATCATTTGGATACTTTTCAGCAAGTTTGCTTTTTAAATCCCCATACTCCTTGCAAACATCTGGATGTTCACGAAGGTAATCTCTGAATGCTAAGTGTCTTTCAATTTCTTCTATGTTGTTATATTGAAAAGCATGAATTTGGTGGGTACGATTATCTCCACCTTTACGGAAATACCTTCTTCCAGTAATCCCGAATTCCCCCATAACCTCATAGCCAAGATCTTGAAATTGTTTGGAGAACGAGTCCAGCTTATGAATATCATTGACTACAAGTAAAATATCAATGATTGGTTTTGCTCTAAGACCAGGAACTGATGTACTGCCAATATGAAAACTATTCACCCATTCTTCTTGAAGGATTGACTTAATGGACTGTTCTTCTTTTTCATATCCGATTTTCCAATTTTGATCATAATCGACAACTTTAATATTCAATAGACACACCCCATTTCACACATATTTTTTTCCATTAAACCATCGTATAAATAAGTGTTAGGATTGTCAATTAATTGTATTAATTTTTAGAATAAATCAGTTGCATCAACTAAATTTCTATCATTTATTAAAGTTCCTATTCGTTGTATAAATGATAATTAGCTGCACTAGAAAGGCTACAAGTATAAGTGAACCAGCAGCGAAGGGGAGTTGTGATGGCTTTAAACCCAAATAGAGAGCAAACCCTCCAACCGCTGAGCCCACTGCACTGCCTAAATAATTTGCCGAGCTGTTTAATGCAACAGCTGCTTCACCATGGTTTGGCTGTGAGTGTAGCAAGGCAAGTTGTTGGGGTGCTTGCGAAGCCCATCCCATCGCTCCCCATAGAAAAATAGGTAAAAACATTAAAATAGGAAATCTAAGAGTAAATGGTAAACTAAGCATAGCTAATGACAATATCACTAGAATACCAGCTAAAAGAATGGCAGGACGTCTCGTTCGATCAATGAGAGTGCCGATTGAAAAGCTTCCTACAATTCCACCAATTCCCCATGCCCAAAAATATGGTGTGATATGATTGACTCCTTTAACATTTTGTAAAATTGAAGCGATATACG
Source organism: Heyndrickxia sp. NPDC080065 (assembly GCF_050281185.1). NCBI lineage: Bacteria > Bacillati > Bacillota > Bacilli > Caryophanales > Bacillaceae > Heyndrickxia > Heyndrickxia sp. NPDC080065. The sequence goes on from NZ_JBNNWS010000009.1 coordinate 240,885, forward strand.
TATAAAGACCTAGACTAGCAATGCTAGCTAAAAAAGTAATACTAATAATGGCTAGCACATGCTTATTTGTCATCATTACTAATCGTTGTCTTAGTGATGGCGGAGCTTTCGTAGAAAAGTTAGGAAATGATATAGCCACCCCTATCATGCCAATAAAACCAATTAGTGCGACTGACCAAAAAGTTCCCTGCCAGCCTGTATATTTAGCGATCATTAAACCGAGGGGAACCCCAACAACAGTCCCCATACTCATCCCTCCTAGGATCAAACCGAGAGCGCGACCGCGTTTTTGTTCGGAAACAAGGGATGATGCGGCAACAGAGGCTAATGGAGAAAAAAGCCCAGCTCCTATTCCTGCTATTCCACGTGTGATTAGTAACAAAGGAAAATTAGGAACGAGTGCACTTGCTCCATTAGCTATCGAAAATATTGCTAGCGCAATAACTAGTATTTTTCGAATAGATTTGCCAGCTAACAATGCTGCAAAGATTGGGGCTGCTAATGCATAGCAAAGAGTGAATACACTCACTACTTGTCCTGCTTGTGAATCATTTATGTTAAAAGCTTCGCTAATTTCAGGCAGCAAGCCTGCGATAACATAAGCATCAAACCCAAGAGCAAACATGCCTATCGTAAGAAGTAGAACATTCTTCATCATAATCCTCCTTTTATTAATATGCTTATAACTTTATGTTATGATAATGAGAAGGTCTAACTAGTAAATAAAGTATCAAATATAAATGGATTTCGGAATAATCATTGTTTTATATGGATATAACAAATCGTTATGACGAAGGAGAATGAAAGGTATGAATATAGAGTGGTTAAATAGCTTTGTAGAAGCAGCAAGGTTTAAAAGCTTTTCTAAAGCCTCAAAAGCGATTAATTTATCCCAGCCAGCTCTAAGTAAGCATATTCGCAATCTGGAAAATGAGCTAGATGTCACTTTGTTTTTTCGTACGTCTACGGGGATTGAACTTACTGAAGCAGGGGAACGTTTCTATTCTCGAATTGTACCTGTTATCTCTGAATTTACTGCAATTCGTCAAGAATTACGTCAATTTTGCCATAATCATCCGATCGCGATAGGAAGTCTTCCGAGTATAGCCACCTACTATTTGCCATCGAAAACCCAAGCTCTACAAGAATTAAATCGTCCCCATACTTTAATGATTCAGAATACATCTGGGGAGCTCATTGACTCTTTACTAGAAGGAAGGCTGGAAGCGGTCTTTGTTGACACGCAGTATACAGAAGAAACATTGTGGAGTAGTGAATTATTTACAGAATCGTATTATGCGGTATTTCCCATAAATCATCGCTTTCGATCAAAAAAAGCAGTGAAGCTGGAAGAACTATGCGAGGAATCACTCATTGTGCATCAAGCTCCATGTGATTCGAGAAAGCACATTATTTCACAAATGGAATTGCTTGGACACAAGCCTAACATTATCAATGAGGTTGCTTTTGGAGATTTTATCTACGGATATGTGATGTCTGGGATGGGAATAACCATTGTACCTGAGATTGTCGCTAAGAATATAAGTCATCTTCAACTTTCTTGCTTACCAATTATTGATTTTATGAGATCTATATCATTAACGACAAAGAGCAGCAAGCTTGGAGTACAGTTATCTAAGTTATTGTAGCGGTTAATTAAATATTTTGATTTGAAATAAAAGAATTTGTAAGCTATAAAGAGTGTGAAATTTTTAGGGGATGGAGGAATAGAAAATGGAAAAGATTAAAGATCTAGTGGCAGAAAGAAGAACTTATAGTAATACTCAAGATACTCATTCTCATAGTTATGCACAGTTAATTTTGCCTCTCCAAGGACAACTTTTTATTAATGCAGGAGCACAAGAACTTCTAGTGGATCATGAAACATTATTTTTTCTTCCTCCGAAGTGTGCCCATACGTTTCATTCAGTTGTGCGGAATGAGTTTTTGATTTTAGATATTCCTCATTTTATGCTTACCAGAAATGTGTTAGGTAATAGGGGATATTCATGGAAATTAAATAATCAATGGAAAGGTATTCGATATCTAATCCTAAATGAGATCAATCAAAAACATAGAAATCAAACTGCGCTTAAGGAACTATATCCATATATATCATTTTATTTACTTCAAGACCAACAACCTAGATCAATTAGTTATATTCATGAACATTATAATGAAAAAATCTCATTACAAAAATTAGCATCACTAGAACATTATAATCGTTCATATTATTCGGATTGGTTTTTAAAACAAACAGGAAAATCCCCTTCAACATATATTCAGGAAGTACGTTTGAATAAAGCAAAAGAATTGCTTCTTAATACAGATTTACCTATTTTACACATTGCCATTCAAGTTGGATTTGAACATCAATCCTCCTTAACGCGTTTGTTCCAAAAATATGAGGGAATATCCCCTAGACAATTCCGAGAAAAAACAGGATTTTAGAAAAATACTCCCTATAAATCGGTAAAAACGGAATAATTAAATCCATTACAATCATGTTAAACCGATAAAGGGAGTGATTTTGATGTCAATGGATGCCATTATCATGATGATTTTTAGCATCATTTGTATCTTGGGGTGATTTAGGTTATTTCGTTTTTCGGGTGCTACGAAGAGTCGTTCGAATAAATGATATTTGGATAAAAGCTTCTGATTTTTAGTCAAAATCTATCATTCCAAGTATGTAAAATTAAATATGGATATCCAATACTTCTGATAACTGTGATTATGTTTTGTCACAGTTTTTTTATTAAAACATATTAAGGAGCAAAATGATGAAAACAGTATTGGGTTTATTTTTTACACTTTTATGGTCATCTGCAGCGATAGCCACAAAGTTAGGATTACACTCTACTACTCCTCTAGTATTGGCTACCAGCAGATTTCTGATTGCTGGAGGGTTGCTATTTTGTTTTATTTACTTGTTTCATAAAAAATATCCTTGGCCAAAATCACAGGAATGGCGGTCACTAATTGTTTTAGGGCTATTAAACACAACCATTTATTTAGGTGCAACCTTTTGGGCGCTGAATTATGTATCGGCAGGCCTATTTAATTTGTTTGTTACGACTAATCCATTTGTGGTTGCTATTCTGTCTAGTATATGGTTAATACGTAAGGTTTCATTAAAGGAATGGATAGGAATGATTGTTGCAGCTTTAGGATTAGTAATTGCAATTTGGCCATCTTTTACAAGCGATGAGGTTACTTTATATGGACTGGTTATTTTAGGAATAGGAATGGTAGCGATGGCGGTTGGAAGTGTCTATTTTAATAAAGTTAATTTAAAGCTGCCGAGTATTGTTATTAATACATGGCAAGTGTCAATAGGTGGTGTGGTGTTAATCCCAATCACCTTTATTCTTGAAAGAGAAAATACCTTTTTAATATTAGATCATCATTTATTTTTATCATTAGTCTGGCTTGTATTCGTTATTTCTATTGGAACCATGTTGCTTTGGTTTTACCTTTTAAAACAGGATGCGGTAAGGGCAAACAATTGGTTATTTATGACACCAATTTTTGGATATGTATTAGCTTCTATTTTTTTAAATGAATCTATTACTATATTGAATATGACAGCAACGGTGTTTGTAGTCACTGGATTACTCGTTTCGGGTAATATAGCAATACGAAAGTAATAGAAATCAGGTAAATGCATTTGGAGTATTTCCATTTTACAGATTTCCCGAACGTGAAAGCCCACTACGGTGCATTAGCACCCCCTTTAGGGGTGGGATGAGAGTGAGGTCGGATACGGAGTGCCACTAAAAACCGAATGG